>NZ_JAPEOR010000009.1 GCF_026341125.1 Streptomyces sp. NBC_01142 | reverse complement strand
CTAGTACTGCAATCACAGTTGTATGTGGTTGAGTTGGTGTGTGGCTGAGCTCGGGGTGGGGTTGGTTGAGGGGTGGGCCGGGGTGCTGGCGGGGTTGCATGCCCGGTTCGCGTCGCGTTTCGTGAGGTCGGAGCCGCGTGGGCGGGCTCTTGCGTATATGCGGGGGTTGATCGCTCCGTTGGAGCGGAAGAACGGCTGGACGCTGGCGGAGCGGGCCGGTGACCGGCTGCCGATCGGGATGCAGCGCCTGCTGGGCGAGGCGGACTGGGACGCCGATGGTGTTCGTGACGACGTGCGGGACTTCGTCGTCGAGACGATCGGCGACAAGAACGCGGTCTTGATCGGTGACGACACCGGCTTCCTGAAGAAGGGCGTGCGCTCGGCGGGTGTCCAGCGGCAATATTCCGGAACGGCCGGACGGACGGAAAATTGCCAGGTCGGCACGTTCCTCGCGTACGCGTCGGCGAAGGGCCGGGCTCTGATCGACCGGGAGCTGTACCTGCCCGTCTCCTGGACGGATGACCGCGAGCGGTGCCGGGAGGCCGGCGTCCCGGACGAGGTGTTGTTCGCGACGAAGACGGAGCATTTCAAGGCCATGCTCGTGCGTGCGGTCCAGGCGGGCGTGCCGTTCGCGTGGGTCACCGCGGACGAGGCCTACGGGCAGTCGAAATCCCTCAGGTGGTGGATGGAACAGCGGGCCATCAGCCATGTGATGTGTGTGAAGACCAGCGACACCGTCATCACCCGCGGTGCGGGGGAACGCCGTGTCGACGAGCTGGTGGCCGCTCTCGCGCCACAGTCTTGGAAGCGTCTGTCCGCTGGGAAAGGATCCCATGGTGAGCGTATGTACCAGTGGGCCCGGATCCCCATCCGGATCTGGTGGGAGAACGGCCACGGCCACTGGGTCCTGGCCCGCCGCAGCCTGAAGGACCCCACTGACCTCGCCTACTACGTCTGTTACGGGCCCGTCAGCACCCGCCTGAAAGACCTGGTCAGGGTGGCCGGCGCCCGCTGGGCCGTCGAAGAGTGCTTCCAGACTGCGAAGGGCGACTGCGGCCTGGACCACTACCAGGTCCGCCTCTACCACGCCTGGTACCGGCACATCACCCTCGCCATGGCCGCCCTCGCGGCCCTGACCGCCGTCCGCGCCCACGAACTCTCAAAAGGGGCAACCACGGTGGCCTGATACCACTGTCCGTGGCAGAGATACGCCGCCTCATAGGCCACCTCCTCCACCCCGCCCACCTCACCATCCACCACCATCTGCACTGGTCACACTGGCGAAGACTCAGCCAGACACGCGCCCGCGACAGCCACTACAAACAACGCGGACACACCCCTTAACTGTGATTGCAGTACTAGGCCCACCCCGTCGCCGGGGTGGGCCTTCGCGTTCGTCGTACCCGCAACCGTCGCGCCCCGACCCGTGCCCCGCGCTGCCGCCCGGCGCGTCGTGGCCGGTCGCGGCCGTGTTGCACGGCTTGCCCCGCCCGCCGCCACAGTGCGGTCCGCCGGCCCGGGGGAGCGGTGCCCACCCATTCCCCGCTCCCTCGGCCCGCATCAGCCCTCACCGGCCGCGCCGTGCCCGGCGCCGCCGGTGAGCCCCGCCACCATCCCGGAGTCCCGACCATGACCCTTCCTGCCGCCCTGCTCGTCACCCCGCTCCCGTTCGCGCCGACCAAGTCCACGCTCTCCGAGGGAAGTACGCCCCTTCACCTGCCCGCCGACAGGCAACAGGACTGGCTGGAGGGGCAGATCGGCGGTGGGGTCAGGGCAGTCGCCTACCACCTCCACGCGTCCGTGCACGTGAACAGCAACGCCATCGTGCTCGGCCAGCAGCCCAACCCGGTCCTGTGGACCCTGGCCTGCGCCTGGCGCGACCGCATCCTGCCCTACGCACTGCACGGGCCCGCCCTGATCACCGGACGCGCCGACCTCAGCGGCACCTACCTGCCGCTGACCGGGCAGATGGCCACCCAGACGCAGGCGGCACTGAAGGCGGCGACCGGCTGGTGGCTGGAGCACGACTACGACATCCCGCTGTGGCCGGTCAACCCCGCCTCCCGCCGCTTCGCGGAGGCAGTCGCCGTGACCCGAGCCACCCTGTAGCCCGTGGAACAGAGCAGCCCCCGGCACGCGCCTTCGCGAGCCGGGGGCTGCTTCCGTACCCGTCGCTGCCCGGCGGCCCCATGCCGCACCGCGACTCTGCCGCGCGGCCCGCGCCGCCGCACGGCCTCTGCCCGTGCCGCCGCGCCGTCCGTCGCTGCCTGCCGCGGTGCGCGGAACGCCGCCTCGCGCTCCGACCTTCCCGACCAGAAGTTGCCCCTGACCCGGCAGAAAGCGTTGCGCGGCTAACTGCCCACCCTGCCAAGGTCATTCACACCCAGCCCGGACCACAACCCCCACGGGGCAAGGCCCGGCCGCGCGGCAACAGACCCAGCACCCGAGTCCGAGGGGACACACACCATGAACAAGGCACAGCTCGTCGAGGCGATCGCCGACACGATCGGCGGCCGACAGCAGGCCGCCGACGCCGTCGACGCCGTACTCGACGCCATCGTCCGCGCGGTGGTCGCGGGAGACCGGGTCTCCGTCACCGGCTTCGGCTCCTTCGAGAAGGTCGACCGCCCGGCCCGCTACGCCCGAAACCCGCAGACCGGCGAACGGGTCCGCGTCAAGAAGACCTCCGCCCCCCGCTTCCGCGCGGGCCAGGGCTTCAAGGACCTCGTCGCCGGTACCAAGAAGCTCCCCAAAGCGGGCCAGATCTCCGTCCAGAAGGCCCCCAAGGGCAGCCTGCCCGGCGGTGCCGCCACGAAGGACAAGAAGGCCACCACCCGGAAGACCGGGAAGGCGCAGAAAGCCACGGCGGCCACCACCCCGGCCCGATCGGCCGCCGCCTAGAAACCCGGCCCGCCGTCCCCTGCCGCCCCCGTGCCGCGCCCGAATGGAGACCCCTGCTGTGTCCGCCCCGTCAGCCCACCACGTGCACCGGCGATGCCACGCCACACCGTCAGACGGCCGACCCGGGATCTGCGCCAAATCCCCCGGCCACACCACCAGAACCCCCGACCCCGACCCCGACCACTTCGACCCGGACACCGAAGAGACCTGGCGCGACCACGACCCCGGCCAGTGACCCCGACCCGTTCATTGCACCCCTAACTCCCCACCCCGGCATGGTCTCGGTGTCGGGCCGGAACCCCTGCGGACTCCGCTTTCCGCTCAAGTCCGGCCCGACACCACCATCCGACCGCCGCGCCCCGACCCGTGCCCCCGCCGCGCCGCGCCGCGCCGTGCGAGGCCAACGCCCCCGCACCCGGCGCCGGGGTCGCCCCATGCCCCCCACGTACCGGCTCCGCTCGCCTCGTCGCCTGCCCGCCGAGCGGGGGAGCCGGGGTCGTGTCGCTTACCCCGCCGTCCACCACAGTCAGAGCAGCCGGGAACGCCCCGCACGAACCCCCTTCCGTGTGCTGCGAGCGACCGGCAACTGCCGGGCCGCGTGCGACCGCGCATCCCCCCTCTGCCGCACCGCGCGGTCCGGCATCACCTGCCCCAGGCGACGCCCCAAGGCCGCCGCGCCCAGCCCACCGCCCGTGCAACCGCCCCCTGAAAGGACCGACCGTCATGGTTTCCACACCCGCCCAGCTCCGCCACACCCAGGAAGCAATCGAGCGCCTGACCGGGCACCTTGCCGACCTCGGCATACCAGCAGCAGCGATCCAGGCCCTCCTCGACAACACCGACCCCGGCCCGTGCAACGACCTCAGAGGCGGCGCCATCTGCCAACTCGATCTCGGCCACCCGCAGAAGCGCCATCTGGCCGTCTGGCCCCCCGCCCCGGGCACGAAGACCCAGACCGAATGGGCCAGCAGCTGGTCCGAACACGACATCAAGAAGCACGGGGCCTACGACAATCCCTTCACCCTGCCCGACGCCGCGACACCCGCTATGCGCGCGCACACCGAACTCGTCGACGAGCCCCGGGTGCTCATCTGCCAGCCCGTCACCGACACCCTGCTGTACGTACACATCAGGCTCGGCAGGAACGACACCGGCCTGACCTCGTGGCTGCGCCGCATCGGCCTGAAGCACGGGCAGGCCACCCGTACCGAACACGGCGACTACCTCGCCCGCGGTCACCTGAACGGGGCCCGCGTCGCACTGATCGCGCACGCCCACTCCTACCGCTGACCCCCGTACTACCCCGAGCCCGCCCGCCCCGCCCTACTCCGGCCAGGAGGGCCCGGCGTGTTGCGGACCCCCTGACTGGTCTGGCCCCCGGACGCAGCGACCACGCAGCGCCCGGGGGCCGACCCATGTGCCCCGCCGCCCGCGCGAAACCAGCACCGCCGCATCCCCGCCGGCCGGGTTGCTGCCCTAACCCGCCGGACCCCGACAGTGTCACCACCGGCCGCCGCACCGCACGCCCCAACGGGCGCCCCGCGCGGCCCCCAACTTCCCGGAAGGCAGCCCCGGCATGTTCCTGCACCTGACGACCCTCCTCGACCTCGACCAGGAGCCGATAGGCACCGTCAGCGCCCAGTTCGTCGGCGGCGCCCGCACCAACACCTGGCTCGTCGTCGCCAACACCCCCAACGAAACCGGCGACCATGTCGCCCTCCACACCTACGGCCCGTTCGCCACCGACGACGACGCCCGCGCCTGGGCCGCCGCCCACCTCACCCCGTACAGCACGTGGACCATCGCCCCCCTCGCCATCCCCTACACCAACGCCGAGGTCAACGCCGAACGCCGCAAGCCGCTGCGCCACTCCACCACCGCGCGCCGGGCCCGCGCGGACACCATCGCCGCCTACCTCACCCCGTACGACGGCCTGACCCGCCTGCCGCGCAACACCCGCCCGGACACGTCCCGCCACGGGTTCACCGCCCGCGAGAGCGAGCACCCCGGCCTCGGCCCGGTCGTCGAGCTCACCGCCCTGGGCCCCGACGACTACCGGCGCGAGGACGACCACCACCGCATGAAGGCCATCCTGCGCCGGGACTACCCCCACTTCGAGATCACCGACCAGGACACCCGCCTCCTGGTGCGCCGCCTGTCCGATGCCGAACTCCACGACCGCGCCGACCAGGCCGCCGCCCGCGTTGCCCCGCACCTCGCCGCCCTCACCACCAACACCCCGCCCGCCACCGACATCGAGAAGTGAGGAACTGCCGTGGGTCATCAGATCATCGAGCAACCGGACGGGCTCCTCGCCGTCTTCTCCAGCGTCGTCGGCTCCTTCGTCGTCACAGATGCCACCCCGGAGGAACTCATCGACTGGTACGCCGAGGAAGCCGCCCGCGAAGCACGGGAGCGTACGAAGCGGCTGCTGGATAGAGTCGCCGTAGGAGGGCAAGTCGCTTACGGGCAGCATGCGTTGACGTGGGAGGAAGCCTCCCAGCTCCACCAGGAGTGCAGCAGCGACCCAGACGAGAGCTGACACACAACGGTGCCCCGCCGGGGGTGCAGGGCGGCACCCCGGCCCACCGCGTGGCTCTGGCGCGGCCGGCCGGGTTGCGGCGGTTGGCGTCCGCCCGGCCAGCCTCACCCCCAGCGGCCCGAGCGGAGCAGTGACCAACCTGCCTGCACCGCTCGGGGCTCCGCACCCCAAGGGCGTCTCCACGCCCCCACCGAGCCTTGACGACGGGACGTTCCGTGAATTCCGCTGCCCTCCGACCGCACGCCCTACCCCCGCGCACCCTGACCCGCCTGACGCCCGCCGACTGCACGGCCACCCATTGGTCGACAGCCAAGGCGAAGGCCGACGCCGGGAACCGAGTCCTGGCCTTCATCGAGAGCGGCCTCCACCCCGACTCCTTCACCGACGACCTGTACCGCACCTGCTCACAGCACCTGTTCGCCCACATCGCGCACTTCAACCGGCACGGCTTCGCGGACGTCTGGTTCACCACCCCTGACGACAAGGCCGCCTTCATCCGGCACGCCATCAACGCCCGCAGCGGCGGCGATCCCGCCTGGACGTGGTCCGACGTCGAGCAGCACCTTCAGGACACGCTCGCCGACCACCCCCGCCTGCAGGAGCCGTCAGCCTGGACCGGCGCCACCCGCCCGCACGACTGCCCCTCATGCCACTGCACCCCCAGCCCCCGCCTGACCCCCCTCCGCCCACTGCACCTTCACCGGCCCCGGCCCCGCCCCTCGCGGTCCCGGGGCCGCGCCATGCCCGCACAGCTACGCCCCTCACACGGGCTGACCCCGCCCGCACCCCACCGGCCCCCGGCCCATTCAGATTGCGGCTGTTGCCCCGCTGCTGGCCAGGGTCGGCGTACAGCCCACGCCCGAGGCGGGCCCCGCCCGCCCCTCCGAGATGCGGAACATCATCATGGCCACCACCCCGTCCACCACCGATACCGGCGCCCTGTGGCAGAACCTCGCAGATGCCCTGAACGCCCTCATCGACGCCCGGCAATTCCCCGACTTCCACGACCTCTACGGGGCGCGCAACAACTGGCAGCACCAGCCCATCGCCTCCACCGCTGCTCGCAGTGACGCCCCGTGGGTGGTCTTCGACCTGTCCACCCGGCAGTTCACCGTCTCCAGCCGCGAGCGAGTCCTCAACGGCGAACACGGCCGCCGCAACCGCCGCTCCAGGAAACAGCGCCGCTGACCCGCTGCCCCCTCCCTCGGCCCCCGCCCGGCGCCCCGCGCCCCTGCCGCATCTGCCGATCTGCCGGCGGGTGCGGCAGGCGGCAGCTTGCGGGTCTTGGCCGCCGCCGGGCCACGGTACGAAGCACCGGCCCGGCCGGGGCGGCGCCCACCCCTCCCGCCGCCTCGGGCCGAGCGACGACGTACCGCACCGGCCCACCCTTTCCACGAACGAGGAGACGCATCATGCTCGACACCTTCTGGGCAGTGATCGCCGAACAGCTCCAGGAGCTGCGCACCGCTAAGACCGCGGACGACGTCCTGCGCACCCTGGCCACCGACCACGGCCCGGACCGCGGGTTCTTCGCAGGCTCCGGCGGAGACGAGACCGTCAGTGACGCCCTGCACACCGCAGGCTGGCAACTGGTCTGGGCGGAGTCCTCGCTCTACTACACGATGCGCGCCCCCGACGGATCGATGATCACCTACATCGAGGGCGACATCCTCCGAGGCGACCGCCACGGCAACAACCCCGCCCCGACCGCCGACTGACCTCCCGCCCACCACGCTTACGCGCACAAGGCCCACCCTGTCGACGGGGTGGGCCTTCGCGCTGCCCTGCCCCCGCCCCCTTCGGACGGGCCGCCGCCCCCGCACACCTCACCCGGCAGCGCAGGGCAGGAGCCGCGAGATCTTGCCCGGCTTGCTCCCTCCCGCTCCAACCTCCACGGCACCCGAACAGCACCAGCCAAGGAGACCCGCTGTGGGATACGAGCTGTACTACGAGGGCTGCCTCACCTTCGACCGGCCTGTGAGCCTGGCCCGGCCCGACGAAGACCGCCTCTCCGATCTCGCCCGCTTCTTCACCCCGGTGTTCGAGCAAGCCGAGGGCACGCCGACCGGCCGTCACGTCACCGGTTTCCAGGTGGACGAGGAGACCGCCGACTGGGCCAAGTCGTGGCCCTGGCACGAGGACTTCGCGGCCATCGAAGAGTTCGCTCGATGCCACCAGGTCACTCTCACCGCGCAGTTGCGATGGCAGGGCGACGGCTGCCCCGCCAACCCCGCCGACGACCGCGGCCATGTCGTGTTCGACCTCCACGGTGACCACCATCAGGTCCCCGACAGCAGCAACGACCAGGCCGTCGAAGCCCACCGCCGACGCTCCTGCACCTGCTACCGCGACACCGCCCCGCGTCCCGCGCCTGCCCCGTCACCCGCACCCGCACCCGCACCCGTGCCCGTGCCCGAGCATCCGGCGGTCGGCCCGCTCACGCCCATCCGCAGCGGCCAGCTGACCGACTACGCCGCCCACTGCACCGAGCACGGCCAGATTGTCTTCATCCCGGACGAGAACCTGGCCCGCTCACTGCGCGACGAGCACGTCGCCCGCCACCACAGCTGACCACCCCGCCCCGGCTTCCGGCCCCGTCCTGCACCCCCGCAGGCGGGGCTGCTTGCCGTTCGCTCCGCGTCCCGGCCCGTGCCCCGGTGCCGTCACGCTTGCCGGCCTTACCCCCGCTCCTGCGCATGGTCCCGCCGCACCCCTCCACACGACGGAAGGACCCCACGACCATGCCCACCTCCTCAGTGAGCACGGCCAGATCAGCGGTCACTGTGAGGCCGCGCGGGCAGAGACCCGCGTTTTTGGCAGCGGTGACCTGGACAAGGACGTGACCGCGTTCGCCGCCTGGGTCGTTGACCTCGCTGACCGGCACGGCAAGGCTCCCCAGTAACGTCCGCTCGCCTCTACGGCCCCGTCTGCCCCGCCTGGGCAGACGGGGCCGCCTGCCGTTCCAGGGCTGCGCACCGCACTGCACCGCCGTGTCCTGCGTGCGACACCTTCCGCCGCGTGGCCGACCAAGCGGGCGGGCCGTCTCCAGGACACGTCACCGCCTCCGGCCCGCGCGCCTGTGGTGTGTTGCTGGGCTAACGCTGTCCGGCCGCAGGGTGCTCCCCGTCAGCCAGCCACGGGCCGTCGCATCCCGACGCCCCTGCCGCACGAGGAGCCCTTTGCCATGCTGCACACCGAACCCCTTGAACCCGCCGACAAGCCCGCCCCCGCCCTGTCGGCAGCCGAGGTGACCGCGACCCTGTTCGTCGACAACTTCGAGTCCCGGTGCGGGAACTGCCAGAAGCCGACCCTCCTGCACGGCATGCACCGCCACACCGACATCTCCGGATTTCAGCCGGAGCCCGGCGGCGGCTGCGGAGCCCGCTTTGTGAACATCGCCAGCCGCTCCCGCGCCGTGTCCGACGCCCGCCTGCGCGAGCTGCGCCCCGACCTCCCGATGCTCGGCCACAACGAGGACGACGCCTGACGCCTTCCACTCCCGGGCCCGGCGGCCCGGGAGCAGCCGCATTCGCGTCGCCGTGCTCCCGCCGCCCCGGCCGTAACTCCCTTCGCGCCGACCGGCGCTATCCCTGCCACCGAAGGAACCTGCCCCCGTGGCCGATCACGACGACGACATCGAGCTGGACGCTTCCGACCGCGCCGCAGAACGACGCCTCGCTGAACGGGCTGGACTCATCCCAACCCGTCGGCACAAGACGCGACCGACCGTCCGCGAAGCTGCCGAGGCCCACCCCTGTCCCGGCGAGCAGAATCCCAAGACCCTGTAGCCCCCGCCCCCTGGCACGCGCCCACCGCGCGCCAGGGGGGTTCGCGCCCGCCCGCCCGCTGACGGGCGCCGGGAAGCCGCCTCCTGCGGGGGTTGCGCTGCTTGCCCGCCGCCCGGTCATGGTCGGCACACCGGCCCGGGGGAGCCCTCTCGGGCCGTCCCTCGCCCCGCTCACCCCGTGGAGAATCATGCACTTTCCTGACGCACGTGCCCCCTACACGCCCTTCCTCGGACTACCGGTCGAGGGCATTGCCGAGTACGGCACCCGGCAACGCTCCGTCGAGGAGCTGCGCCCACTGTTCGAGGGGGTGCTGAACGATCCAACCGTCGTCGAGTTCGGGTGGCAGCAGTACACGCCGTACGACCCGGGTTCCTTCGGCGTCCGCTACATCTGGGTGCGCCCCGTCGAGGAGCCACCCGCCGCGACGGAGCGCGATCTGTGGCTGATGGATGGCTGTCCGAGTCTGGGCGACACCTACGGCCCGAATCGTGAGCACTATCGGGGCCCGGACCGCGACCGCTTCGAGCGCGTCATGGCGCTCCATCATGCCTTGGAGGAAGGCGGTTTCGACGACGTGCTGCGGCAGGCTTTCGGTGACCCGACCGCCGTGACGGTGCGCCGCGACGGTATCCGTGTGGCCCCCTGCAACCACGATTGACCCCGTTCTTAGGCCCCGGCTCCCGGTGCCCCTCCGTGTGGGCGCCGGGCCCTGCCCCGCCCCCCGCCCTGCCGGCCCCGCGCCGCCCCGTGCGCCCCCCGGCCGGTCGTGGTTGTGGTGGTTGGTTCGCTCCCGGTCATGGTCAGCGCACCGGCCCCGGGGGGTGCGCTGACCCCGCCCCGCCCCCTCGGGCCTCCCGCCCCCTCGGGCTTCGCGCCCCTCGGGCTTCGCGCCTGGCATACCCCGGCATGCCGTGACCGACAGGAGAGTGAACTGACCATGAATACAACCGAGTTCCGCATGGTGGCTGAAGAAGGCAGCATCGAAACGTACGCCACGTACGAAAGCGCCTACGCCACCATGACCCAGGCCGCAGTACGGGACATCGCCGAGCACGGCGAGGAGAACGCCCGCGACTCCGGGGCCCTGCACCCCTACGGCTACTCCATCGAGATCCTCCGCGACGGCGAAGACATCACCCACGCATGGGAAAGCAACTCCCCGGACAAGCCCCTCGCTCTCGCCTGACGGACACGCCCCCGACGGCCCGCCCCTCCCCGGAACCCCCGGAGAGGGGCGGGCCGTCCCGCGTCCCCGCTCCCACTGCCTGCCGCGTCACCGGGAAGCCACCGGCACGCCACCCCCGCCCCACCCTCATCGGAGCGGTCACGCTCTCCGGTCGCCCCTTGCCGGCCTAACCCCCCCGAGCCCCCGAGCCCCCGACCATGTGGCCCGCCGCGCCCCGCGCCCGGCACCACTCGACACCCGACGGCGAACCCACCACCCACGTATGGGCTGTTCGTCGCCTACAGGAAGGACCCGCAGTCTCATGCCCTTGCCGTCCTGGCTCCAGTCCCACTTGCCAGCCGCCATGCCCTCGCCGTACACCTTCGAGTCGTTCGCTGACGAGGTCGCCCGACTGATGGGCCTGCCCCCGGCACTGCGCACAGGGAGTTCGAGCTCAGCTCCGAGACTGATCATGTCTGGATGCTGTGGAAGTCCGACATGGGCGGGGCGATCCTCGTGCTGGACCGGCCGCAGAAGGAGCGGCGCGAGGCCCTGGTCATCAAGATGACGTGGTGCCTCTCGCCGGACCCGGCAGACATCGCCGCGATGGTGCGGGTGTACCAGCGGCGCGGCCGTGTCCGCTCGCTCCGGTCCCTACTGGGCCGCGTACTGCGCCGCGACTGACCTCGCCGAGGCACCCCCCAGCCGCCGGCCGCCGGGCATCCCAGCCGCCCCGCCCGCGTACGCCCCCGCGCCTCGCCGCCTCACGCGGCCGTGCGCCGCACCGCCCCCGAAGCGTGACGCCGCGCCCTGCGCCGGCGGGAGCACCAACGGCCCGCCTCCCTCCCCGGAACCCCCGGGAGGGGCGGGCCGTCCCACGTCCCCCCGCTCCCACAGCACTGCCGCGTCACCGGGAAGCCACCGGCCCCACCCCCGCGCCGCCCACGCCGAAACCCCCGCCGACAACTGACTGACAGACCCCAACCCCCAACCCTGGCCCCGGCGCCCGCGCCCCACCGCGCGGGCGCCGGGGCCGCCCCGTTCACCGGCCGCGCCCCGCCGGGCAGGGAGAGCCCCGGGCACCGTTGCCGTCCTTGCCCCGCACCCGGCCATGGTCACCACATCGGCCCCGGGGCGGTGACCACCCCCGCCCCTTCGGGCCGACCCACCGCATCCGTCCACCTGTGGAGCCTCCCCGTGACCGTGACCAAGCTCGATGCCCTGCGCGCGACCGCCCTTAAGAGCCTCACCACCGCCGGGTTCACCGACGCCACCGCCACCCGGCACAACACCACCACCGTCATCGCGACCGTCCCCGTCGCCCGCGCCGCGTGGGCCGACTTCGCACTCGCCTCCCACACGGTGCTGCGCCTGGCCGACTGGGCAGGCCGCGCCCGCTACGCGCTCTTCCCCGCCCGCGACAGCAGCGCCCCGTACACCCACACCGTGTACTTCCGTGCCACCGGCCCCGGCCTCGCCCAGCAGGACGTCGGAAAGGTGCTCTGCCACACCGTCCAGATCGTCCCCGGCTTCAACACCGAGGCGGACATCCCCAAGGCGCTCGCCACCGCCCTGTTCACCGACCCCACCCGCACGGGCGACATCACCATCAGCCGCCTCGCCTGACCCCCAGCAACCCCCGCCGCGCCCGGCCCCGTGCTCCGGAACACCACCGTTCCCGGACGCGGGCCGGTGGCGCGCCGCCATCCTCCGCCCCCGGCTGCGCCACCTCCCAGGGACTGGCCGGCACGGGGCCGAAGGGTTGCGCGGGTTGGCCCTTCCGTAAAGAGCCTCACATCCCACCACCGGCACGCCGCGCCACCCGCGATGCCGCCCCGAGCCAAGGACCATGTGATGACCGAGACCACCAGCACCCCCACCTACACCGCCGACGCAGTCGCCGCCGGAACGAGCCTCTACCCGCACCCGAAGCCACTCCTGGACACGGGCGCTCTTGCCGAGGCGATCCGGGTGCAGCTTCGCACCTGGGTCCCCGGCGCGTACGGGATCACCATCCCCACCCCCGAGACATTCGCCGCAGCGCCCACCGAGCGCACCGCGGGACTTCTCGGCGAGATCACCGGGCACATCCGATTTCGGGGTGCGGAGCAGGATGACGCATCGCCGTGGGCGCTCGCTCACCTGTTCAAGGCCCACCGCGACAGCCTGCACGCCGACCATGGCCGTGGTGACGCCCACCTCTTGGGTGCGCTGTACTCCCTCATCGTCGCCCGCGCCCACGTGCGGGACGGGTCCGACGGCCGGTTCGACCTAGACCCGTTCGGCGCTGACCGCTCCGCCATCGACGAGAGATCGCTGATCGAGACGATCCGTGTCCAGCTCGCCACATGGGTGTCCGACACCTTCGGGACGATCGTCCCGATCCCGAACCGGTGGGAGATGCGCACTGCTGCCGACCTGTCCGACCTCATCGGCGCCGTGATGGGCGCGGCGGAAACGAAGTACGGCGACATGGACGACGACGACAGCATTCAGGGCATGGCGCACCTGGCCAATGTCCGCGTCCACGGCCTCAAGGCCGGATACGGGCACGGTGACGCGCACCTCTTCGCCGCCCTCAACTCGCTGATCCTGGCCGCCGCCGCCCTCACCTGACAGACACCCCGCCGACACGGCGTCCGACGAGGATCGTCCAACCCGAAAGGAATCCCGTCCCGCCTCGGGCCCCGGAGTCGCGTCCCGCGATGCCGGGGCCGTCGCACGCCCGCCGCCGCGCCCGAGGTGCGCCGCACGCCCACCGCGCCGACTGCCGACGAAGCTGGCGGGGCTAACTGCTCGGCTCCACAAGGTCTTCGCACCGGGTCACCGACCTGGCTACGACCGAACGGAGCCACACCATGCCCACCCCCCTCGCATCCGTGTGCCGCAACCCACACTGCGGTGGCCGACTCATGCCGCGCTCTGAAGACACTCCTGACACCTACTGCATCGCCTGTGCGGACCTCGCCGACGATCACGATCAGGGCGAGCACGACCACGACAGCCATGAGTTCTGCCCTGCCTGCCTGCCAGCTCTGACCGGCGCCACCCGCGCCCTGCTCACCGACCCCGCCCGTACGGGCGACATCACCGTCACCCGCCTCGCCTGACAGCACCCCCCGCCCCGGCCCCGGCCCGCGTACCACCGCGCGCGGGCCGGGGCCGCCGCGTGGCCGCGGCCGGCCGGGGCGGCCGCCCCTTGACCGGCTTGCCGACCGCCACCGCACAGTGCGCTCACCCGGCACGAGCCACACCGGCTCGCACCCGCCGACCACACCGCCTCACCAAGGGAGTTACTCGTCATGCCGTGGAACAACGTGGTTGATGTCCTGCTGTTCGCGGCCCTCGCTCTGGGCGCGCTGTGCTGGGCGCTCGACCTGGGGACCCACAGGAGCCGTCTGGTGTTCCTGACGTGCGTGGTCGGCGCGATCACCCTCTCCGCCGTCTTGCAGAGCAAGGACTGGTGCGTCGTCGCCATCTACGGCGTCCTGCTCGGCATCAACCTCTCGGCACTGCGCCGCGAGAGCGTCCGCCGGAAGTCCGCCACGACTACCACGTCCCGGACCTGACCCCCGCACCCCCTTCTTCAGCCCCCGGCCCCCGCTACCCGTTGCAGGGGCCGGGGGCTGCCGCCAATCCCGGGACTCCTCCTGCCACGCCGAGCCAGGAGAGGCGACATCCGTCACCCGCCTCGCCTGACCTCCACCCCAACCACACCCCGCCCCGGCCCGGCCCCGGCTCCCGCGCCCACCGCGCGGGCGCCGGGCCGCCCCGCTCACCGGCCCCCGGCCTGCCGGGTACGGAGGACCCCGCCCGGCCCACGACGACCAAGGAAGGCACCGCCCGTGACCGCCGTTCAACACCACCCGGACCGCCTGCTCCCCAGCAGCGCGGACAACCTCATCCACAGGCAGACGGGCCTCGACCTGCCCGCACTCCTGGACAGCACACATCCTCTGGCCCGGCCGCTGCGCCTGATCCGCATAAACCTGGTCCTCGTCGAGCGAGACCTGAGGGAAATCAGCGACACGACGGCCCGAAGCATCGCGGTACGCCGCGAAGCCCTCGACGCGGGGAACCTGAGCATCAACCCTGTCTGGGCACCCCCGGCAACCGCCCTCGACCAGTGCCTCGGACAACGCGCCGGGATCATCAACGCTCTGAACACCCTCCTCGACTGCTGGCACGCGGACTGACCATGGTCGGCTCGCGCCCGCCCCGCGGGGGGACTGAACACCGGGCACCGTTGCCGCCCTTGCCCCTCACCCGGTCATGGTCAGCGCACCGGCCCTGGGAAGCGGTCGCCACCCCTCCAGCCCCCTCGGGCCACCTCACCCATCGCCTTACGCATCCGATCACCCTTCGCAGCTCGACCACGAAGCAGCCGACAAGGAGGACCACCGTGTCCGCTCCAGCCATCCAGCTGTTCCTCTACGGGAAGTGGCTGTTCAACATCGACCAGGCCCAGGCCCTCCTGAAGGAACACCCCCGCGACGCCAAGCCGACCCCGGTAGCAGACTGGGCCGCCCACTACCAGCTGGACCGACTCACCCCGAGCTACGACGGCGCGCCCTGGTGCCCCGTCTTCGGCCCGGACCAGTCCGCCTTCAACGCCGAACACGCCCTGCACACCGACCTGAACAACCCGGTCATCATCGCCACCATGGAGTTCGACAGCGGTCCCGCCATCCTGCTGATCGACGGCGTCCACCGTATGTACCGGGCGATGACAGAGGGCCGGGCGACCTTGCCCGCATACACCCTGACCACCGCCGAAACCACCAGGATCCGCGAGCGCTGAGCCCTCGCCCATGACGCAACGGGGCCCACCCCACCCGGGGTGGGCCCCGTTGCGTTCACCCGCCCCCTGGCGGAGCGCCGGCCCCGCCATGCGGGGGAGCGCGCATCGGGCATGGTTGCCGTCCTTGCCCGGCACCCGGTCATGGTCAGGACACCGGCCCGGGGGAGCGGTGACCACCCCTGCCCCCTCGGGCCGCCTCACCACACCCGCCCGCAAGGAGCCCGTGGCCATGTACGACCCCTACACGTCCGGCCCCCCTCAGACCTACGCCCAGAAGCGGCAGAGCCTGCTGGCCCGCCTCGCCGAGACGCCGTACTCCGGAATACGCCAGCGCATCGAGCGCACCCTCGCCGAGCTGAAGCCGCCCGCCCCCCGCCGGGTCGTCACCGAATGGTCCGAATCCTGCGCGTGCGGCGGCAACTTCCTCGGCCACGAAGAAGAACCCTGCCGCCCGGACTGCACCGGCTACTACCCCGTGCGCGAGTACATCGTCCTCGGCCACTCCGGAGGCGGCCCCCAGGCAGCCGGCCAGCCCGGCGACAGCTACGGCCCCACCCTCGCGGGCCCCTGCTACGACTGACCCTCACCCCGGCCCCGGCCCCCGCGCCCCACCACGCGGGCGCCGGGGCCGCCCTGCTCACCCAATCCGCCCCGCGGGGGAGTGAACACCGGTCACGGTTGCGGCCCTTGCCCCACACCCGGTCATGGTCAGCACACCGGCCCGGGGGAGCGGTGACCACCCACCCGCCCCCCGGGCCGCCTCACCCCGCCCCCGGCTACGCCCAACCGGCCCCGCGCCCAGCCACGCCCAATTGACACAGCACCCTGCCCGCCTGCACACGAGCCCGGAGACCCCTCGTGCCTCATGCACCCAAGCCCCTGCCGGACCAGTGGACGATCCACCTCCACACGGCCCACAACCTGACGATCCTCACCCTCATCGACGGTGACGGCGTCCACCGTCAGATCACGTTCTCCCCCCTCACCCCGCCCGGCACCAAGGACCGCACCGTAGAAGCGTTGGAGGAGATCACCGAGCCCGAACTACGAGCTCACGCACAGCAGCTCATCGACACCTTCTACAAGCGGACCGCGACGGCTCAGGCGAACGCCGACGCCTTCAGCGCCGCTGTGCCAGACCTGCGTCAGCTCCTCAACCGGCTGAGCAGCACCACCCCCAGCGGTCAGACCAGCCTCACCCGGGCCAGTCTGACCGTCGACGACGACACCCTGACCGTCGTCCTCATCCTGACCGCCACCGGCCCCGCCGCAGCAACCCTGCTCGCCCTCACCGACCGATGGCCCCGCCCCACCGACCCGCCCGCTGACGGCGCCGACGGCGTCACCCAGGACCTGGACACCCACGGCAACCTGACACTGCGCCTCGACCAGACACACGCCGAACAGTTCCTCACCTGGTACCGGACCCAGCCGTAACCCTCCCCGCGCTGCGCCCCCAGCAGCCCCCCACGGCCCCGCCCCCGGACACCCCCCGGGCGCGGGGCCGCCGCCATCCACCAGCCACAGGAGCCGACCATGGTGCAGCAGTCCCGCCGTGAAACCCGCACCCCCGAACCCGACTTCACCAACCCCAGTAGCCCGCCCGCCCACGAACGCGAACGGGCCCGCACCCGCACCCTGGCCCGCGCCCTGACCCAGGCCCACCTGACCGTCACCGACGTCGCCACCGTCATCGAGCACGCCCGCCCCGACGACAACAACCCCTACCCCGACCGGTGCGCGGCCTGGCGCATGGAATGCACCGCCGACGGCCACCCCCTCACCATCCGCTACGACTGGCTCACCCCCACCCCGCACCTGCCCTGGACCGGCACCGTCCACGGCACCACCCACCGCCTCCCCGACAGCAAGGGCCGCTACTTCACCGGCACGGCGCAGCGCCTGGCACCGGTCATCCGCGCCCTCGTCCGTACCACCACCAACTGACCCCACCCGGTTACGCCTTGCCGCTCTAGCCGGCCGCCACCCCACGGTGAACCCACCACCAGCCGCGCCCCGATGGGAGCCCCACCGTGACGACCACCCTGCACCGCCCCCGCACCGTCACCGCCCGCATCGACACCGCCCCGCCCCCGCCCCGCACCGTCACCGCCCATCCGGAGGGCCGCGTCGTGACGGTCGAGCGCCGCCGACTCGCCCGCATCCCCAGCAACCGACCCACGACATCGACGTGGTGGCTCGTCGTGACCGAGACCGGTGAACGCCTCCTCACCCACTGCCCCGACACCTCCTACGCCTCCGTCAGCGTCTACCTGCGCGGCCTCATGGTCTCCATCACCGCCCGCAGCATCGTCGACCCGGCCGACCACCCCGACGTCCGGCGCGAGGTCCTCCCCGAGTACAGCCCCGGAGCCCAGTACTGCCCCCTCCCCTTCACCCACCCCGCCGTACAGCTCCGCTGACCGTGCCGTCCGCGCACCCATCCCCGGCCACCTCGCACCAGGAGGCCGGGGCCGCGCCTTGCCCACCTAACCGCCCGCCGCCCCACCCTCCATCCCATCAACCACCACCGCCCGATGGGAGTTCCACCGTGACGACCGCCGCGCCCCGCCCCCACACCGTCACCGCCCGCATCGACACCGCCGATACCGCCACCGCCCCGGCCGCGTACACCGCCACCGTCTACATGAACACCGTGTCCCACGGCCGCTCCAGCTACCAGCACCACCACCCGCTCGCCGAAGCCACCCGCCCCGACAACAGCCCCCTGCACCTGGTCTTCCACGCCAGCGAGCGCATCCGCACCCACGAGGACGCCGCCGACGCCGCCTACACCGTCGGCAACGACCAGGGCCCCGACGACAACGGCCAGACCTGGCCCCGCGATGTCCGCTCCGTCTCCACCGGCGACGTCATCAAGGTCACCGGCCCCGACCACTGGATCCTCCACCTCAGCGTCGACCCCACCGGCTTCTCCGCCGTCCCCGAGCCCACCACCCTGGTCGACCTCGCCGGAACCCGCGCCGCCCACCGCGACTGACCAGCCTGCCCCCCCACGGCCCCGGGCCGGGATACCCCGTCCCGACCCGGGGCCGCCCGCGTACCCGCACCCCACGCGGCGCGCCTTGCCCGGCTAACCCCCCGGCATCCGACCGTCAGTCCCGCCGCGCCCGTCCCCGGCATACGCCGCAGGCGGCCCCGCGCACCCATCCATCCCCACACATGCCAGGGACCGACATGACCAAGCACGCCCCCACCGCCGACAACACCCCCGCTGTCTCCGCCATCCCCGACAGCGTCGAGGCCCCCATGGACCACCCCGAGCAGGTCCGGCAGCTGCTCGCCCTGCCCGCCGAGCAGCGCCCCGACTGGCTCAGCAAGTACCTCGGCGACATGACCATCCCGCCGATCTCCGACACCAGCACCAACCCGCTGCTGGACGTCGTCATCGCCAACACCGCCTATGGGCAGAAGAACTGCACCCTCGTCTTCCCCCTCGCCAAGGTCCTCGCCACCGCCGAGCACGCGGCCGCCGCCGACGAGCACAAGCGCGGTTACGAAGAAACCGAAGCCGCGCCCCGCCTGTGGTGGGTCAAGGACGACGGCACCTACCTCATGAGCAACGGCCAGGACCCCACCGACACCCGCGACGACGACGGCCGCCTGCCCACCGTCGTCCACGCCGAAGGCTGGGGACCGGGCACCGACGCCCGCTCCGTCCTCGGCGGTGACGACTTCCGCGAATCCATCGACCTGACCACCCCCCTCGCCGACGACAACAGCACCTTGCTCGACATGCTCCGCAAAGCCGCCGCCGACGGCGCCACCCGCTTCAAGCTGAAGGCCGCTTTCGACGACCACTACATGAACCTGACCTACATCACCGAGTAACAGCACCCCGCCCCCACGGCCCCGTGCCCGGACACCCGTCCCGGCACGGGGCCGCTCCGCGTTTCCCGCCTGAGGCACCCGCCACCCCAACCCGTATCCCGCCTCCCGGCACCCGCGCACCCCACCCGCCCCACGCCCCTGCCAGGCCGCCTAGCGTCCGAACGAACCAACAGGCCAGGCCACAACCAGAAGGGGGGAGCGCCGTGAAGCACGAGACCACCATCAACGAACTCGCCCAGTACGAAGGTCTCTTCAGCGTCGTCGACCACATCACGGTCCCCGAGACCAACCCGGACACCGACATCACCGAGGAGGTCACCCTCCCCCCGCCGTCGCTCATCCGCCGCTCCCAGCGCCGCGACGACACCATCGTGTGGATACTCACCCCGCCCGGCATCCACGAACGCATCTTCGTCGCCGACCAGGCCCCCGTCATCGTCTACCTCAAGGACGTCGACTCCGGCCGCTTCACCGGCCACGTCCCCCAGCAGCAGGCCCCCGCCCAGCAGACCGCCGCGCCCGCCACCTGGCAACAGCAGCCCGCCGCCTATCCCGCCCAGCAGCAGGCCCCCACTCAGCCGACCGTGCCCCAGCGCCCCGCCGCCCCCTGGTCGAACCAGCAGAGCTGAACCCCGACACCGGACCCGGCCCCGGC
Organism: Streptomyces sp. NBC_01142; assembly: GCF_026341125.1. Taxonomy (NCBI): domain Bacteria; kingdom Bacillati; phylum Actinomycetota; class Actinomycetes; order Kitasatosporales; family Streptomycetaceae; genus Streptomyces; species Streptomyces sp. NBC_01142. The sequence continues at coordinate 28,285 of NZ_JAPEOR010000009.1, read as the reverse complement.
CACCGCCCCCGCGGAAGCCGGGGCCGCTCCATGCCCGCACCCCACCTCACCGTGACGACTCCGGCCGCGCCCCGCCCACACCTCCCGGCGCCCCCGAAGGCCCGGCCGGCGGAGCGACCGGGGGAACGACCCGGGGAGGAGTCGCCAGAACGGCCGGAGCATTCACCGGGGGAGCGGCGACCGGCGCCGCACCCCCGCCGCGCGACACCGCGCCCGCCTGCCCCGGCGCGCGCACACCATCCCGCTGCTGCTCCCCGCCCGGCCCGCCCGCCGTCGCCTTCTCCGGGGCGTCCGCCTTCACCCTCTCCCGCATCGTCTCCGAGCCCTCCCCGCCCAGATCCTCACGCCCCAGCCGACGCAGCTCCTTGATCCGCTCCGCCCCCACACCCAACCGGCGCCCGCACCCGGCCACCGTCTCCCCGGCCTCACCCATCGCCAGCACCACCCGCGCCGCCACCACCCGCGCCGCGTCGATCCGCACCTGGCCGCGCTCACGCACCCGACGCAACTCCTCCTCCACCTCGGCGGCCACCGACGTCTCGTCCTCCACCGCCAGCTCGAAGTCGGCCACCAGCTCGTCGAACGCCGCCTCCTTACGCAGCCGCTCCGCCTCCGCCTCCTCCGCCGCCCGCCGCTGCTCCGCCATCCGCTCCGCGGCACGCTCCAGCGCCGCCCGCCGCCGCGCCAGCATCTCGCTGTTCTTCCCCTTGCCCTTGGTCCGGATTCCCGCCACCGCAGCCACCTCCCGGCCGTCCGGGCCCACCCCGTGGCGGGCCACCTCGCGCCAGTCTCAGCCGCCCACACGCCCGCCAACCCGCTGGAGCCGTCCGCGTCCCAGGCCGTAGCACGCCCGTCGCTGCGCCCGGTCCCGCTCACGGGACGACGTCCGAATCCGGCGGGGGAGAGGGGCCCCGGGGCGGGGCCGGTCCTGGTGAGGGGTGATGCCTGGGCCGGGGTGCCGGTGGGTGCCGGTGGTGTGTGGGTGTGTGGTCGCGGTCGGTGGCAGGTCGGTCGCCGTACACCTCTGGCACTTTTGACGCGCCGCCGTGCTCGAGGGCCGATTTCCCTTGCTGCGGGACGTGTTCGGAGGTTGCTTTTCGGGCCCTGGGAGGTTCGGGGCCCCGCGCCGGTGATGGCCCGCACCGACCTGTTACGCGGTGGTCTTCTGGCGTCGTGGGGATGACAGCGAACGCGTTCACCGCGGGGCGGGAGCGCTACTACCGGCGCAACATCGCCCTCGGCGACGGCGCCCAGGGCACCGAGCTGACGGTGTCCTCCAGCGTGCCGGGGGTGCCGCCCGGCGTGTGGCACGGGCAGGCCGCCCGCGCTCTGGGGCTGTCCGGCATCGTGAGCGACGCGCAGATGCGGGCCCTGTTCGGGCTCGGTATGCACCCCGACGCCGAGGTGATCGCGGCCCGCGAACTGAGCGAAGGGGCCTCGCGCAAGCGGGCCATGAAGGCGGCCAAGCTCGGGCCGGCCGTACCGCGCCTCGCTGAGTCATCCCCCCTCGACAAGGAGATCGAGGAGGTCCTCGCACATGTCAGTGAGCAGCTGTGCCGCCCGCTGACGAAGGCCGAGACGAAGAACCTGCGGATGCGGTGTGCGGCGCGCGCCTTCGAGGCCGAGTACCACCGGGCCCCGTCCGACGGCGCCGAGCTCGGCCGGTTCCTGGCCGCGCGGACCGGCCCGCAACGCCGCGCCCTGACCGGCTACGACCTCACCTTCTCCTCCGAGGAGCTGTCGCTGCTGTTCGCGCTCGGCGGCCCCGAGGTGCGGCGGATCGTCCTCGAGGTCCTGGCCCAGGCCCGCTCGGAGGCCCTGACCTGGCTGGAGAACCATGCGCTCGCGGTCCGCACCGGCCCGGGCGGCGTGGCCCAACAGCGGGCCGAGCCCGGCCTGCTCGCCACCGTCTACCTCCACTACGAATCCCGTGCGGGCGATCCGATGGTGCACGAGCACGCGGTCATATCCCCGCGCGTGAAAGGGCCGGACGGCCGCTGGCGCAACCTGGACTCCCGCCTCCTGCTGCGCGATGTCGTGGTCGCCAGCGAGCTGTTCAACCAGCGCTCCCTCGAGCTCGTCTGCTCCCGCCTGGGCCTTGCCACCGAAGAGGTCGAGGTCACCCCAGGCCAGCGGCCGGTGATGCAAATCGTCGGCATCGACCGGCGTCTGCGCGCCGCGTTCGCGCAACGCTCCCACGCGGTACGCACCATGGCGGACACCCTGTTCGACGACTACCGGCGCCGCCACGGCCGCCAGCCGGGCCGGCCGGCCCGCACCCGGCTGCAGTGGCAGGCGACCGTCAAGACCCGCCCGCCCAAGCGCCAGGCCCGCTCCCTGAACGACCTGCTCGCCGACTGGCGGCGCCGGGCGATCGCGGCCACCGACCGCGAAGTCGTCGACAACCTGCTCGCCACCGCGCAGGCCGCCGCCCACGCCAGGCCCGCCCCGGCCGCGCTCGACCTCGCCGCCGCGGCCGAAGACGTCCTGGCGGCGGTCTGCGAGCGCCGTACGACCTTTCGCCGCCGACACGTCCTGGCCGAGGCGCGCCGCTACCTGATGCGGACCCTGGCCGGGGCCACCGCCGAGCCCCAGGCGGCCGAGCAGATCACCGACCTGGTGCTCGCCCACGTCGACTGCCTGGACATCACCCCGCCCGAGATCAACCCCCCGCACCCCGAGCTGCAGCGCGCGGACGGCACATCCCTCTACCGGCCGATCGGGTCGCAGACCTACACCACCCACTCCCTGCTGGCGGCCGAGAACCGGCTCCTGGCCGCCGCGCGCCGAAGCGTGATCCCGCCGGTGGGGCGGGGCACCTTCGCCCGCATCGCCGCCCTGAACCGCGGCCCGATGGACGCCGGACAGCGCGCACTGGCCTCCTCCTTCGTCCTGTCCGAGAAGCTGCTGCTGGCAGGCCTTGGACCGGCGGGCGCCGGAAAGACCACGGCGATGCGTCTGGTGGCGAGGGCCGTGGACGCGGCCGGCGGCCGGCTGATCCCGCTCGCCCCGTCCTCCCGCGCGGCAAAAGTCCTCGGCGGCGACCTCAAAGCGCGCGCCCACACCCTGCACTCCTGGCTGCACCAGCGCGGCCGGGCGACCGAAGGAAAAACGGTCGGCAAGGACTTCCACCTACGGCCTGGCGACGTCGTCCTCATCGACGAGGCGGGCATGGCCGGCACCCTCATGCTCGATCGGATCCTCGCCGATGCGGCCGCCGCCGGCGCGGTAGTGCGCCTGCTCGGCGACCCCCACCAGCTCGCCGCCGTCGAGGCCGGGGGAGCCCTGCGGCTCATCTCCCGGGCGGGCGCCGCCGTCGAACTCGACCAGCTGCACCGCTTCCGGGCGGACGGGGAGGCCAACGCCTCCCTCGTCCTGCGCGACGGCGAGGACCACCGGGCCGCCTTCGACTGGTACCGGGACAAGGGCCGGATCGTCGCCGGAAACTACGACGCGATGTGCGACATGGTCTTCGCCGCCTGGGCCAAGGACCTGGCCAAGGGGCTCACCTCGCTGATGACGGCCGCCGACACGGCGACCGTGACCGCGCTCAACCTGCGCGCCCAGGCCTGGCACATCGAGGCCGGGACCGTTGACACCAGCCGGGCCGCCGCCCTGCGCGCCGGGCAGCACGCGCACGTCGGCGACGTCATCGTCACCCGCCTCAACCGCCGCCGCATGACCGTGCGCGGCGGCAGGGACTTCGTGAAGAACGGCGACACCTGGCGCATCCAGCAGATCCTGCCCGGCGGCGACGTGGTGGTCCGCCACACCCAGCACCGCGGCCGCATCCGCCTGCCCGCCGACTACATGGCCGCCCAGTGCGAGCTCGGCTACGCCTCCACCATCCACCGCTCCCAGGGCATGACAGTCGACACCTCGCACGCGCTGGCCTCAGCCCGCTCCAACCGCGAAGGCGTCTACGTCCAGCTGACCCGCGGGGCGCGCACCAACCGCCTCTACGTTGCGATCGAGGACGGCGACCGCATGGACGACGTGCTCGCCTCGATCGCCGCGAGGCGCCGCGCCCAGCTGTCGGCGACCGAGTCGATCACCGCCCTGCAACAGGAAATCGCCGCGCCCGGGCAGCTGTCCGCCGAGTTCGCCGACGTCGCCGAACGCGCCACCACCGCCCGGCTGACCGGCCTGCTCGAGCACGCCCTCGGCCCCGACCGGGCCGCGATGTTCATGGCCGCCGACGCCTACCCGGCCCTGATCCGCGCGCTCCACGACGCCGAGCGAGCCGGGTTCGACCTGCCCCGCCTGCTGGGAAGCACCGTGCCCAAGCGCGGCTTCGCCGACGCGGACGACCCCTCCGCGGTGCTCACCTGGCGGCTGCGCGAGCGCCTGCAGGACGCCGCCGAAGCCCAGCAGGACGACCGGCCCCGTCCCCTGGCCGCGCTCACGCTGACCCAACTGCACACCCTCACCCGGCTCGCCGCCTCCCACCGCGCCACCGCCCGCGAGGCACTCAAGGCCGCCGACGCCGCCTTCACCCACCTGCCCACCGAAGTCACCACCCGCGCCGGCCACACCCATCCCGCCTGGGACCAGCGGCCCCTCGGCGAGTTGACCCGCCGCGAGCTCGCCGCCCAACTGGCCCTCGTACGCACCCAGATCCGCCGCGCCCAGACGAACAAAACCCCGCTCTCCACCACGGCCCGGCACGTCATCGCCGACCTCACCCGCGAGTCCCAGCTGCGCCGCGCCCTCAACTGGCGCGACACCGCCCGCGAGGACTTCCAGCGCGAGCGGGCCACCAGCAGCGCCACCTCACTGGCCGCGATCCGCCGAACCCTGTCGACCCGGCGCGCCACCACGGCCCAGCGCCAGCACTCCGCGCGCGCCGCGCTGGCCCGCGCCGACGCCGTCTCCGACAAGATCTACGCCGAGCTGCGGTGGCGCGAGCGCCTGCCCGACCACGCCCCTCACCGCCCCAACCACCGCGGTGAAATACCCGACTGGGTCGCCGACTCCCGCGCCCTGGTCCACCGCGACACCCCCGAGCACTGGGTCACACACCTCGCCGAGCGCCACCGCATCCTGGCCCGCTCACTCGCCGACCGCGGCCACACCCTGGCCGCCGCCCCGCCCCCCTGGGCCCACCCGCTCGGCCCGCCGCCACCCACCAGCGCCCCCAGGCGCCGCCACGCGTGGGCCACCACCGCCGCACTGGTGGAACTGTGGCGCACCCGCCACGCCATCACCGGCGCCCCCGGACTGGGCCCGCGCCCCGCCGACCCCACCGATGCCGCGGCCTGGGACGACCTGGACGCCCGGGTACGCGCCCTGACCGGACGCCGCCGCCCGGTGCACCTCCCCCCATCCGACGCCCCCGCCTCGGTCATGATCGAAGCGGCCCTCAGCCACCTCGACACGCCGCCGCCCACCGGCCCCCTGCCCGACCACCCGGCCCTGCGCGACCCCTTCGGCGTCGCCCCCCTCTCCTACGGCGCACTGGACGCGCGCCTCGCGCGGCGTGCCCTGGCCGCCGTGCTCGCCGGCGAACCCCTGCCCGAATCCTGGATGGAGGAGATCACCGCACCCGGAGAGGACGACGAGGACGAACAGCGCACCTACACCAAGCTCCTGACCGCCATCGGCGACTACCGGCGCCGCCACCACCGCGCAGGCCCCGACGTCATGGGCCCGCGCCCCGCGGGCCTCGACGGCGAGGAATGGGACCACCTCACCGACGCCATCGACCTGTACACCCACGCCCGCGTCGAGCGCCGCCTGGAGCAGATACGCGAACGCACCGCCGCCGAACGCGCCGCCCTTCTGCCGCCGACCTCGCCGCTGCGCCAGCAGCCCCCGCCCGAGGCGCACCGGCCCGGCCACCGACCTCCGACCCGCTGAGAATGGACCGAGATGACCGCCACCCGCCTGGACATACCCGCCCCCCTGCGCCCCCGCTGGCGCCAACTGCCCCGCCTGGCCGCCCTCGCCCAGCGCCGCCTCGGCCCGCCGCCCATCCACCCCTGCACCCGGCCCGCCGCCTGCTGGCTGTGGCTGCTCGCCCTCGCCGTCATGCACGCCGGCGGCCGCGTCCTCGCCCACGGCACCGCCACCGTCTCGGTCACCGGCCCCCGCATGCCCTGGCCCCGCCGGGCCGCATACGCAGGTGTCCTCCTGCTGGGCATCGCAGTGCTCGTCGCCTGGCTCTGGCTGCCACTGCAGGCCGCCGCCTGGGCCGTCGCCCTCGGAGCGTGGCCGCTCGCGGCCTACGGGATCGCCATCGCCGTGATGTTCTCCGTGCCGGCCGAGACCGGCAACATGCTGCTACGCGCCCGCACGATCGTCCCGGTCACCACCACCGTCCACTATCTGCGCAACAGCACCGGCGGCACCTGGTGGGAAGCGGGCAGCCTCGTCGCCCGCGAAGACGACCCCGTCTCGGCAGGCCGACTGGTCCACCACGCGCTGCATCTGGCCGACACCCACGAGGCCGGACTCGTCGTCGTGCCCAACAGCCCCGCCGCCCACCGCGCCTACCTGCGCCGCGGGTTCACCCCCGGTCCGCTCAACCCGCGCATCCTCATCCGCCCGCCGCACGCACGCACCAGGGGCGACCGCAACAGCGCCCTGCCGCTCGCCTGAAGCCGCGCCCGGCACGGCGCAGACGGCCATGCCACGGGGCCGACATCGTGCGCTGATCAGGACGGCCCGGCTGAGGGCGGGGTCAGGAACCTGCATGGCCTGCGCTCTGCGGCGGTGTGCTGCCGACCGGGGGCTGCGGTGCCCCCGGGTGCGGCCAGGCTGATCCGTTCTTCCAGCGGCCGTTGCCGTTCGGGCCGCCGCTGTCGGTCCGTAAGCGCATCCCCAACCCCTTTGAGCTCACCGGTCCGTTGAGCGGTGCGACCTGTCGGGCCCGCATCCGGGACCGATTGCCACCACGGTAGGGCCGTGCCGGCCTCGCACGCGAAAAGACCCGAAAAGGTCAAGAGGTTGCTGCGTGGCTTCGCTCCACCGCGAAACGGGGACTCTGCCGTCTGGTGGGACACGGCCGCATCCTGCGGACTCACCGCTCGGGAAGACACCGCCCAGGCAGAAAACCTGCTGCCCAAGCGGCACGCGGGTAGCACATAGTGGATCGACAGCACCCCCCACACGAACGGACGGCCCGCGTGACGACCGCGTACAGCGAATCCTCCACCGAGCGCATCCCCGGGCGGGTCTGGACTGTCCGGCTCACCGGTTTCGCCGACCGCTCGGCCACCGTCACCTGCAGTACCTCGGCGTGCCGGATGCCGGCCCGCTCCAAGGATCTTCCGGCGCTGCGCGCCTTCGCCGCCCGGCATGCGGCCGCCCACGCCAAGGCGGCCACCCTGCGGCCCAACGCCGCCTGCCACTGCCGCGCCGACCGCTGCGCCGCCCACGAGGACACCAGGGTGCACTGCACCGGCGCCGCGGTGCTGATCCTGCGCCACGACCCGACCATCGGCCGGGTGTGGAGCGTCGAAGAGGTCTGCGAGACCTGCGCCCCCCTGATCCCTCACGCCAGGACCATCGCCCGCGCCCCGCGCCCACGGCCCGCAGCCACCGCCCTCAAGGCGCCCGCGCCGAAGGTCCCGGCACCCGCACGCGCCGGCGTGCCGGGCGGCTTCTCCTCCCCGTCCGCCCCCGCCGACGGCGACGCCCCGCGCCGCCGGCCCCGCCCGGGGCCGCGCCGCGGCGGGCAGACACGCTGACCACGGCACCGCAGCGCGCCACGATCACAGGTCCGCAGTCTTGGTCAGCCGGATGCTCGGGTGCGGCGCCGCAGAGTCAGCACCGCGAGCAGGACAAGCCCCGGCTCGGCCATGCGGCAGGACAGCTCGGCGTAGGTGCCCGCCGCGGTGAGCGGAATCGGGGACGGCCGCAGCAGTGCCGCGTGCAGGACGACCCGCAGCGACTGTTCGAAGCGCCCGGGCGTCAGCCGGTGCGTCAGAGCCTGGTCCGGCGGGACGGGGCGGGCACTTTGCAGACTCGTGGGGCTGCCGCGCAGCTGCGGGTCGATCGGGCTCTTGGGCAGCCCCCACAGCATCAGGACCACCATGCTGGCCGCGATGCTCGCGGCCAGGCACATCAAGATGCGCCTGACCCGCAGGCCGTAGCCGGACACGAGCCAGTGGAAAAAGAGGAGCAGCCGCTCGGGCAGGGGGTTCGCGGGGTCGTGGCGGCGGAACTCTTTCTGGCCGTAGGCGAAGTCCAGTGCCTCGGGCCGGTGCTGGCTCTCGGCGGCGCTGCGCAGCGACTGGTACAGGTAGTGCAGCTGCTCGGCGGCCAGGATCTCGGTACCTGCTGGCGCGGGTATCCAGCCCTGCCGTCCTCGTGCCGCGTGCCAGTGATGCTCCTCGGCCAGAGCCGCGCGCCGCTTGAAGGTCACCGGAAGTCCGCGGCGCCAGCGGACGCCGAGGGGCGTGGAGGCGAAGCGGCAGCGCCCCGAGAGGTGGATGAGGTCAAGGTGGAAGGCGCCGTTGAAGTGGCAGCGGGACAGATCGAGGTCCCTCAGGGCCAGGTGGGCGGCGTCCGTTCCCCTCAGGGACAGCAGGCGCACGGCTGGGTCGTCGTTCGACGGGTCGGCCACGGCCGACCCGTCCTTCGCCACCAGCGGGGAACCGGATGAGACGATCTCCAGGGGCCAGTTCAGCGCAACGTCCTCCACGATGACCTCGGCGTGGCGCAGCGTGAGCATCGAGGCGGATTCGAACCGGGTACGCCGGCACACCACGCGCGCCGCGGACGCCGCGACCCCGACGGGCCCGGTGAACAGTGCCCCGGTCAGGTCGAGCGTGCCCTCGCAGGTAAGGGGGCCGAGCTCATGCACATTGCCGAAGGCCACGCCGTTGAAGTCCGCGTTGGTGCTGAATACGGTCTGGTCGAAGGCGGCCTCCGCCGAGAACGTGCTGGCCTGGAAGCGCGCGTGACTGGCGAACGCGGTCGCGGTGAAGTCGGCGCGGCCGCCGAAGGTGCAGCCGGGGAACTCGGCACCTTCCGCAAAGGTCGCGCGGTTGAAGTGGACCTCCCCGAAGGAGACGTAAGCGAACCGGCCGAGTCGGAGACTGGCGCTGTCGAAGCTGGTGGTCCCGCTGAAGGTGACCTCGTCGAACAGGCTCTTACCGTTCCAGAGGGCTGCATTGAACCAGGCGTTGTCGGTGAAGGTGCTGCCGGTGAAGTCCGCGTCCGCCTCGAAGGTGGCCCCGGCGAAGTCCGTGTCGCCGACGAAGGTGACGTCGCTGAAGCTGCAGGGGCCTTTGAAGATCACGCGGGCGAAGTCGGCCTCTCCGGCGAAGCGTGCACTGTCCCACTGAGTACGGCCCAGGTGGGGCCGACCGTTGATGCGTGTGCGATTCAAGAGGTCTGTCAGGGCGTCGTGGGTGACCACGGTGCCGCGCAGGTCGATGTCTGAGCCGGGGCCCAGACTGTTGAGGTAGGCCTCGCGTTCACCGGCAGCGAGGTGCGGCAGACAGCCTTGATAGGGCTCAACCCGGCGTCCCAGGCAGTGCGGTGCTCCGCTCTCACACACCGGCCACGGCGGCTGCACGCGGACCGCTGCGGCAGCGGTCGTGATCTGTGCCGGGATCTGCACGGGGTCAGCTGGCTGATCGTGCTGTGGACCTGCCGTCCCATCCGGCTCCGGGCCCGGGACAGCAGGGGTCATCACAGAGACTAAACCCGCAGGCGTCGCGGCGTGGTCGGCTGCCAGGACCTCGTGGGGAAGACGAGGGCGGCCTTGCTGGCGGCGCTCCTCACGCGCCGCCATCCGCAGCGTCTCCCACCACTGCCAGGGCGTGGTGGGACGGCCCGACTTGCGGCGGGCCTGCTCCTGCAGAAAGTCGATCAGCGCCCTGAAACTGACTGGGTCGGAGGGCACCGACTGGCCGGTGAACCAGTCACTGAGGGTCGAGGACTTGAAGTCGACCCGCGGCGAATGGCGCTCTCCGTAGCGGATGATGTGCCCGTTGTCGCCCAGGCGAGCCTTGCCCTTGAGGTCTCGCAAGGCCGTGATCAACGCGGCCTGTGCGCTCGGTTCCTCCCCCGCCACCGCGGTCCTTTCTCCGGCACGCATCGTCCGGTCCGGATCCGGACCGGACGCGTTCTTGTGTCCGCAGCTCCCCTGTGTGAGCAGCGTAAACGGCTGCCGGACCGGATTTCCGGCGAACCGGAACATCGCCGGACGCCCTCCCGGCAGGGCCTCCTGAGAGCGCGGCCGCCCAAGGGGGGTGGGCGCTGACTCGGGAGGAGCGACACATGGAAACACGCAAGCCCAACCCTCTGCGAAAGCTCGCCCGTACGGCCGGCTGGGCCCTGCTGCGGGGCACGGTCACCGGCGCGGGAGCGCTGGCCGTACAGCTGGTATGGCAGTGGCTGTCCGCGTAACCGGGCGCCCGCCTGCCGCGACACCGGCAGGCGGGCGCCGCACCGCCGAAAACGGCGCCAGCGCCAGCATCAACGCGCTGGCGCGTCTTGCTCTGCTCAGGGCTGGAGCCCGGGCGTTGGGAGAGAGGTGAGCTGGTGCGGATGGCTGTGACGTGGGTCGGCCGCAGCCGGCCGGCGCAGCGGCGGGAGCGACACGGCAGGTGCAGCGGGCGTAGTGCGGGTCATAACGGCCCTCACGCGCTGGTGGATGTCCCGCTCGTCGAGGGCGGGACTTTCGCCGGGCAGTTGGTCGAGCCGGTCGCGCACCGTCTGCAGCCGTACGACTTCCAGGTCCCGGGGCAGGCGCCAGGGCGGTGATGCGGGCCGCTGCTTCTGGTAGGCGATCTGGCCGTCCAACGCCTGGCGGGCGCGGGCGGTAGTACCGAAGGCCTCCGTGACGCGCAGGACGCTCAGCCCGGCGGCGGCGTCGGCGAGTTCGGCGGGCAGCAGACCCGGCACCGGAGCGGGGCCGTCGTTGAGCCGACCCAGCGCGTCGTGCACCACCTGCAGCTGCGCCTGCCGCGTATCGAGGTAGCCGCGGGTGGCGTTGAGTAGCTCAGGGTCGGCGAGGTAGGAGGCGCTGGTCTCCTCGAACGCCAGCGCGCGCTGATCGGCCAGCCGGCCGGCGGCCTGCTGCGCCGTGGAGGAGACCTCGCGCCAGGCGGCGGCCGGGCCGGGAACCTCGAGCGCTCTGGCCGGGACGGGGAAGGCGTCCAGCAATTGCTGCGCGGCGCGCGGCTGCCCGCCATGAGCGGCGGCGGTGTAGGCGCGGACGGCCTGCCGGGCCTGCTGCAGCAGCGCGGTGCGCTGCGGATCGAGCGGCGGATAGCCGCGCTGATCGCCGAGCCGGGTGCTGGTCAGCCGGTCGGTCAGGTGGTCGGTTATGTCCGGCTCGAGGATGGCCCGTAGCTGCTGGGCGTGCACGTCACGCAGCGCCATCTCGTCCAGCAGCCACAAGGTGCTCTCCGCCAGCACCGGCACGTTGGCGGCCATGGCATCCAAGGTCCGCCAGTCGGCGACGAGTTCGTCCCTGCTGCGGTAGGGCAGCTGCGCGCGGGCGAGGAGATTGCACACCGACGCGGCACTCTCCTCGATGAGCGCCTCGGTGGCCAGGCCCTGCTCACCGGAGGAGGCAAGAGCCCGGGCAACGATGCCCGGCGGCGGAAAGGGCGTGAAGTCGCGCATGTGCAGGGCCCAGGCCGCCGCCGCTGTCACCCAGCCGAGCTCGAGGCCCTGTGGTGCGCGGGCGTTGCGCAGGTACAGCCACTCGCTCAGCAGCACTGTCAGCTGCGGCTGGCCGGGGGCGGGCTCCTTGTCCTCCAGCACCGCCCGGACCAGCATGCCCGCGCTGAGCTCGCGCACACCGCCCGGAGTCTGAGGGTCGGCTGCGATGACGGCGAGGTGCCGCTGCCCGTCCTCCAGCACCATCCAGCGGCGCAGCGCCTCCGCCGCACCGGCGTGCACGACCTCCTCCAGCACCAGACGCTGGGTGTCGAACTCCGCGCGCTCGACACCTGCCAAGCCCGCCACCGGCGGGCTCAGCGCACCGACCGGATCCGGCTCGGGGCCCACCCACGCCAGAGCGTATGCATCCGGTCCAACACCGCTCATCCAGTCCTCAGGGCCGGTGAGGGAAACGGGCTGCTCGCTCAACGAAGGGGCCTTTCTCCCGGCGGTCACTACCGCACAGCCCTTCAAGGAGGGCCGCCGCAAGCAGCCTTGCCGCGGACACCGGCCACAGGCACCTGGCGGCGGGCGGCGGCCCGCCCGGCGGGAGGGACAGGCCGACCCTCTGCATCGGCGTCCCGCGCGGCGGGACGCGTATCCGCCGTCCAGCGACTGCACCACGTCCTGCAGCCCTGCCCGCCGCATATACCCGGGCCGGGCTGCCGGGCGCAGCCCGCCGACGCTGAGGAGTTGGACGTCGACCGAACCGTGCCGAGGCCGGGTCCGTCAGCCGGCGAGCCCGGCCCGGCGGGCCCGGAAGAGAGCTGCGATGGTGAAGGCGTCGGTGATCGAACCGCGGTCGGCCAGGTCCTCGGCCTCAGTGAAGGCGACGGTGCGGGCCCGGCGGATACCTTCGCTGTGCTCGACCCCTTCGACCCCTTCGACTGCGTCGATCCGCGCCGCATACAGTCCGACCGCGCCAGCCAGGATCCCGGTGTCGGGATGGAGCATCCCGAGTTCGATGAGCTCCCGGGACGGGACGCCGAGCTTCTCCTGAAGTTCCTTGGCCGCGTTCTCCTTGTCGCCCAGACCGGGGGTGCCGCCGCGACGAGGGATCTCCCAGTGCCAGGAGCGCGTGGCATGCCGGAAGTGCTCGATGAGGACCACCTCGTCGCCCATCAGCGGCAGCACGGCCACGCCCGGTTCCTTCTGCGGGGACACCATGCGCAGGCACCGGCCGTGACGACCGTCCGGGAAGACGACCGGGTCCTGCAGCAGCATCCACCACTGGTCACGGTGGACGATCTGGCCTTCGGTCATCGGCCAGCGCATGATGCCGATCGCACCGTCCCCGGGCGGGGTGAGGAACAGGGCGGGGTGGGTGCCGCGCAGATACGCGTAGGCGGATTCCGGGGTGTGGTCCATCAGCTCACCGACGTCGGCAGGCAGAGCCCGCAGCGAACGACGCAGGGGCACGGCGGGGGTCACGCGGCGGCCCCCAGCCGGGTGCCGGCCAGATCTGCGGCGAGCTCGTCCACCGCCGCGTAGGTGACATGTCCGACCGCGACCAAGCGGGCCAACTGCCCGGCGCACGCCAGATGCCACTTGTCCGCCACCCAGGCGGGAGGCCGGGCGAAGGTGACGGTCAGCGTCCCGGGGACATGCCCTGGGCCGGCACCTGCCTTCTCGAGCCGGCCGACGGCATACGCAGCCACCTCCTGGCACCGGCTGATCAGCGCGGCCATCCCGGTGCGCCCCAGGGAGCGCAGGCGCGCCCACAGCAGCAGCGAGGCCAGTGCGCTGCGTGAACAGGCCAGCGTGTGGTCAGCGGCCGCGATGTATTTCCCGGCGGCCGTCTCAGGCAGCAGATCGCGCCGCACCAGCGAGATACCCGCCGGGACCGGGAGCCCCAGGATCTTGTGCCCGGAGATGTTCACCGAGTCGGCACCGTACGCGAACGACCAGTGCGGCTGCGGGCTGGTGTGCGCAGCAACCAGCCCGCCGCCCGCGGCATCCACGTGTATGTACACCGTGCCGGCCGTCTCGGCGGCCGCGCGCAGCGCGACGATGTCGTCTACGGCGCCGCGCATCGTGGTGCCGCAGGTCGCCACGACGATTGAGCCGCCTGCTGGGCGCCGCTGCCGCACCCGCAGGCGCAGGTCCTCGGCGTCCATTGCCCCCTCGGGCAGCGATGCCACGGTCACCAGCTCCATGCGCAGCAGCTCGCATGCCCGCCTGACGCTGTAGTGCGCCTGGTCGGAGGCGTACACGCAGGCAGCGGGTAGTACCCGGCGCGCTGTGGCCAGCCCGTGCAGGAGTGCCTCGCGGGAGGAGGAGGCCACGTACCCGTACACGTCGGACAGCAAGGCCCCGGTGATACCGGCGAAGTACTCCAGCACCGCGATCTCGTAGGGCTTGGCTCCGATGCTGGAAGCGTCGCAGGAGTACGGGGCGCCCACGTTGTCGAAAAACACCCCCAGCAGCGGGGCGAGCTCCTCCAGAGCGAAGTCCATGTTGCCGGGAAAGCCCAGCACCTGGCGCCTCTCGTGGCGCAGCGTGCGGGCCAGCTGGTGCAGCTGGTTGGTGTCGGCCGCCGGATCGGTCGGGAGGTCCCCGATGGCCAGGCCCGTATGGGGCGGGATCGGGACGGGACGGGCGCTCACGGCATCGGCTCCACACAGTCAGATCGGCGGCAGGTGTGCCACCCCATCTACGCGCGGCCGCAGCACTCGTGGACGGCACGGCCGGTGAGGGCGCCGCCGGACGGGAGGATGCGGCACACAACCCGGTGGCGGCTCCCGCCCGGCGGAACGGGCCCGGCCAGCCCGCCGCCTCGCCGCTGCCCGCCCTCTCCGCCGGCGACGGACAGCATCCGTCGTCACCGCCGTAGCCCTGCTGAGCGGCGCGCTCACCGCCCCGGCCCCGGCCGCCTCGGCGGCACCGGCGCCGGGGCAGAGCCCTTCCACGGTTCAGCGACCCGCAGTACAAGAGCGTGAAGGTCGTCTCCACCTGCGCCGGGCCCGGCACCACCTACACCTCCGCCGGACTGCTCACCAAGAACGACGGCTCTTCGAGAACTGCTACCGCGACACCTCCAATGGCCGCTGGTACTACGTCACCCTCCTGGCCAAGAGCAAGAACGAGCTGCCCAAGGCCAGCAATGGCGGGGTGTTGCGCAACCACGTCCGCGACACCTACTGACCCGCGCCCTGCGGCCGCCCCGCTGGACGGGACGCCCCGGCAAGTCACTGACCCGGCATACGGGACCAGGAGAGCGTGCCCCTCCCGGACCGCGCGTGCGGGCACAGCATCAACTAGGCACGCCGCCGGGCGTCTGCCACATCACGTCCTTCGAAAGGTCTTCGATGATCCGCCGTATCGCGACCCGCTCCGCCCTCCCCGCTGTCCTGGCGATGGCTGCTGCCGCCGCCCTCACCGTGACCACAGCCCCGGCCGCGCACGCCGTCGGCGAGAACAGCCGGTGCACCGTCAACTGGGCCAACTTCGGCGCCACGGTGGGCAAGAACGCCTGGAACTATCGCAGCGGCCCGGCCACCGGCTACAAGAGCAAGGGCTATCTGTACCGGGGCGACAAGCTGAAGGTCTTCTGCAGCAAGGGGAGCTGGAACTACAGCCAGCTCACCCAGCGCTCCAAGTCCGGGATACCCAAGGGCACGAAGGGCTGGGTGCGCAACGACGGTCTGATCAGCCTGGCCGGCTGACTTCCAGCACCACCCAGGGAAGGGCACAGCGGCGGCACCCGCACAGACGGGTGCCGCCGCTTCGTCATGGGCGCCAGTGCCAATCGCACGACGCCGCGGGCACCGCACCGAGGCACGCCATGCCCACGCCTTCATGGACCCGAAGAAGAAGCGTCGGCAGAGCCCTGCCCCCATACCCAGCCCGCGGTGCCGCTTCAAGTGACGGACCGCGAACACGGTTTGCTGCCTCGCACGACGGGAGGAGACGCCGTAGGTGTCCGCCGCCGGGGAAGCGGCGTTGAACGCCTGCACCTGGCCTGTTGGGCTTCTCGCCACAGCGGCCCGTCCCTCCGCGTCGCTGCCGCCGCCCGTACGGCGCGCGCCTCCCCCCGTGGGCCCAAGGCGTACGGGCGGCCATCCCCCGGAATCCTTGAAGGCAGGCAGGCGATGGCCCAAGCGCAGGTCGGCGATATCCCCCGCACACTCCCCGCCACCGCGCCCGGCCCCGCGCCGGACCTGCCCGCGCCACCGACAACCCGGCCGCCGTCCTTCCACGCGGTACTACGGCACCGGTATTGCTCCCGCCTTCTCCTCGCCTCGCTGGCCGGACGCCTTCCGCTGGGCATGGTTCCCATCGCCCTGATCCTGGCCGCCAAGGCGGAGGGCCACTCCCTCGCCACCGCGAGCCTGCTCGCCGCCGTCTACGGCGTCACCCCCGCGCTCGGCCTGCCCGTGCTCGGCCGGATGGCCGACCTGCGCGGCCTGCCGCTGCCCTGCCACCTGGGCGCCGTTCTCACCGCGGCCGCCCTTGCGATCCTCGCCCTCGCAGGCACCTCGAGTCTGCCGATCGCCTTCGCCTGTGCCGCACTGGCCGGCGCAGGATGCCCGCCGGTCGAAGGCGGTCTGCGCTCCCTGTGGCCCACCTTGCTGCCCGATGCCGCCCACGTGCGCACCGCCTACGCCCTGGACTCCTCCACCCAGGAAATCGTCTACGTCACCGGGCCCGCAATCGCCATCGCCGCCGCCACCCTGCTGTCCCCCACCGCCGCCCTCGCTCTGGCGGCCGCCGCCACACTCGCCGGCACGTGGGTGTTCGCCACCGCCCGCCCCGTCCGCATCTGGCGTGCTATTTGCCGCCGCCCGGACCGACTCGGCGCCCTGCGCCCGCCCGCGATGCGGCCCCTGCTGGCCGCCCTCATCTTCCTCGGCGCCACCATCGGCGCCCTCGACGTTGCCGGGATCGTCGCATCCGAGAAGCACGACGCGGCCTGGCTCGCCGGAGCCCTGCCCGCGACGTTCTCCGCAGCCGGGCTGGTCGGCGGGGCACTGTTCGTCCGCGTCCAGCCCACGACCGCCCCACGTCCGCGCCATCTCATCGCCCTGGCCGCCCTGTTCACCGCATGCTGGCTGCCGATGCTTGCCCCCGCCCCACCTGTGGTGATCCTGCTGTTCGCGATGCTGCCCGGCGCCATGTTCGTGCCCCTCCTGACGGTCGCCAGCCTCACCCTCACCTCGCTGGCACCTCCCGGAACGTCCACCGAAGCAGTTGGCTGGCTGTCCAGCGCGATGCGCCTGGGCCTGGCCGCAGGCACCGCACTCGCCGGGCCGCTCGGCGGCCACTTCAGCGTCCCGCTGCTGGCCGCCGCCCTCTGCGCCCTCCTGCTGACCGCCCGCACCGCGCCCGCACCATTCCCAAAGACCGCAACCCTCTGACCCTGCCGGGGCGAGGAGACGGAACTGAAGGTGCAGCACATCCGACGACCCGGACGGAAGAACCTGTCCATGTACACCTCGCGCCGCCCCCACCGCCGGAACCTGCGCGTTCCCTGCTTCTCGTGGCCACTGCGACTGCCGCGGCGCTGAGCGGTTTGCGCCTCCAGCGACAACCGGTCTGTGTCCCGGTCGTCCAGATACCGGCGTTCCACATCCCTGGTGGTGACACGGACGCCCGCGGAGAAGGATCCGGCCGCAGGCGGCGCCGGTCACACCACTCCCACCTCCCGGAACAGGAGCCCGGATTGCCGTGCCAGGCCCTGGCACGGTGACGCCGCACCCCCGTCCGAGTGCTCTGGCCGCCCGCAGGCTCCCGTACAAAGCCGCCGATTCATGGGAGACCGCTGTGCCCTTTCCGTCCACGCTCCGCCGCGCCGTACCCGCCCTGGCGCTCGCCGCGACCGCCGCGCTCACCGTGGGTGCGGCCCCGTCCGCGTTCGCCGCGGCCCCGGCGCAGGCCCGCGCCGCGGAGATGCCGTGCAAGCCGCGCGTCTACTACGCGGTCGACGCCAACGGAGTCAACTTCCGCACGGGTGCGGGCGCGCGATACGCGTCCAAGGGCCTTCTGTACAAGGGCGACTGGGGCAAGAGGGTCGCCACGAAGGGCAGCTGGATCAAGCTGCAGCTCGGCAAGAAGTCGCGGACCGGCCTGGCCAAGAACACCACCGGCTGGATCGCCAAGAAGTACGCCTACGACTGCGTCCCCATGCAGCTCGACTGATCCCGTCCACCACCACACCACCCGCCGTCGTGGTGCCCGGGGCCCGCGCACATGGCGCGGGTTCCGGCCGACTCGTACGCGAGGCCCGCTCCTGCCGGGGAGCGGGCCTCGCCGCTGTCGGGCACCCGCAGATGCAGGTCCGCCGGATGGACCGGCCCCGGCCGTGCAGGCCGTGTTTCTCCCGTACTCCAGACCGCCGGGGCAACCCGTTTCCCACCCTCTGGAATAAGCGAGTTATGCGCCTATTTGCCCCTGGCGGTGATGGGCGGTCCCTGCTGAGATCACTGCTGTCCGACCATCCCTTCTCGAGGAGTCCCTGATGAACCAGCGCCCCTCCCGCCCGTTCATGGCCGCCCGCCCGGGCGAGAACCTCGCCGCGCGCCCGTTCACGGTGGCCGCGCGCCCGTAACGACAACGGCGCACCCTCCCTCCAGCGCCCGCCCGGGCCCCCTTTTTTGTCCATCCGTCCGGGCGGGCGCTGCCGTGTCCGGGCTCTCCTCCCGAAACCCCGCCTTAAGCCAAGAAGTTCGTCCTCCCCAAACCAGTGACCTCGACCGCACCGCTGAACCGACCGGAAGGAAGCAGCCATGAACCGTCTTGAGCCAGGTCTCCTGCACAATCCCAGCGAGGTGCAGGGCGGCGACCTCACCCACCTCCCCAACGGGATGATTACGCTCGACCTCGGCCTGTGCACCAACCGGCTCGGGCCGCCGCCCGGCGCAGTAGCCGCCCTGCGCGACTTCCTCGACCACCACGCCCACCGGCTGATGCCCCCGCCCTACGAGGCTCCCCGCCGGCCGTACCGAGCCGAACGCCGCTACCTGCAGGCCTTCGCCGACCAGCTGGGCGTGGACGAGCAGGACATGCTCGCCGGACGCGGGGTCACCGAGTTTCTTGTGATCCTCGCCCGCCTGCTGCGCCGGGCCCGTGTCGCGGTCATCACGCCGGAGTACACCGAGACGATGCGGCGCTTCTTCTACGCCGACTTCATCGGCCCCACCATCGGTGCGCGGGACACCGTGGAACTCCGCGCGCAGCGCATGCGCGAGGCGATGCGGACCCACGACTACGTCATCCTCTCCAATCCCAGTAACCCCCTGGGGCACTACATTCCTCGCGCCGAGTTGCTCGAGGCATGCAAGGCCCACCCGAACAGCGTGCTGGTCGTCGACGAGGAGTACATCCAGTTCCAGCCGGGCGCCCTCGGCATGGCCGGGGCCAATGTCGCCAACTTGGTCGTCCTGCAGTCCACCGGCAAGAGCTACGGGATTACCGGCACCAGGGCCGGGATGCTCTGGACCCGGCGTGCCTCCCGCATGTACCAGGCCGTGTTGGACCAACTGCCCACCTGGCCCCTGTCGCTGCTGGACATCACCCTGGCCACCGCCGCACTCCAGGACAACGCATGGCTGCCCAAGACACTCGCGCAGATCACCGCCGACGGGCGCCGCCTCGAGGAGCTCTTGACCGACCGCTTCGGCGCCGCCGTGGCCCCCGCGGACATCCACTACCGGTTCGTCCACCTGGCCGACCCCCACCCGGTCCTCGAACACTTCCACGCCCACGGCATCACCGCCCGCCTGTTCACCGGCACCCCTCGCGGCACCGTGCCCGGTCTGCGCATGGCCGCCCCCAGCACGGACACCGAGTTCGAACAGCTGCGCACCGCACTGGAAACCCTGTGACCGCCCCGGGGACACCGCCGATGAGGATCACCTTCGACACCGACCGCGACACCTACGCGCAGGCCGCGCACCGGCTCCGCTCGGCCTACAGAGCAGCCGGCCGGCTGCCGTCGGGCGGCGACCAGCCGAAGCCCTCGTACGCCGGCAAATTCGTGCTCGAGCCACTGCCGCCGATTTGTCGCGAGCCGGGCACCGAAGCATGACAGTGCAGCGGGCTGCCCCGTACCTCCTGCCGCAGGGGCCGCAGCCCCGTTACGCCCACATGTCCCACCACAGCGGCCGCCCGCGACCTGCCTGGAGCCCCTCCGTTGCCCCGCTGCCCCTCAACGCCCGCCCTGCCACAGCAGATCCCTCGCTGACTCCCAGCGCCGTACTGGCCAGCCCGCATGTCACCCGCCTCCTTGCGGGCACCCTGCTCGGCCGGCTGCCCAACGGCATGGCGGCCGGTCGCACTCGCCGCGTACGCATGGCTGATCCTCGCCTGCGGAGTGGGAACAGCGGCCGGTACAGCCCTTGGAGGCACCTTCGCCACCCATCCCGCCGCCGGGCCCGCGCTGCCGGCGGCAGGAGCAACGGCGATGGACTCCGCCGCTTGTCGCCCCGGCAGGCTGAGCTCACAACCGCTCGGCGGCGGTACCCGCCGCTGATGACGAGGGGGCCCGCCGTGACCGACACCGACCGCCTGCACGTCCTGTCCAGTACCTACTGCAGCAGGCGCCAGCTCGGGCCGCATGGCTGACCCGCCCCCCGCACACACCGCCCGCACGGTACGAGAAGCACTCGGGTTCTCCGACGAACTGTGGCGCCGTTACACCGCGATCCATGAAGCCGGTCATGCCGTGGCCGCCATGACAGATGAGGACGCTGCCCTTGTCCGCAGCACTCTCGTCGACACCACCACTGCCGACGGCCGTTCTATCGGGGGATTCACCGATCTGAGCTCTACCTCAGCCCGCGGGATTGCCGTTGTCCTCCACGGAGGCTTTCTCGCCCAGGAGCGATGGCTGCACGAGCTGAACCTGGACACGCCTGCCCGCCTCGCCGCGACAAGAGCCGCAGCAACGCACGACTTCGAGCAGCTCACGGCCTACGGCCTTCCCCGCAGCCTACTGCTGATGGCGCGCAACGACGCCGAGCGGCTGCGAGACGACCACTGGCCGGTGATCCTTGCCGTGGCGGACATCCTCGATACGCAAGGCACCATCACAGCCGCTGAAGCATTCGTAGCCCATGGCCGAGCTATGGCACACGACAGCCCCGCGCCCGCTCTGTTAGCCCCCCAGCAGCTGTCCCGGCTGGACGCCCTCATCCACGCCAGCCATACACGGGCAGACCAGAACGAGAGCACCCTCAGCACCGCGGCGCAGCACCAGCCCACGTCCCGTACGACACCGCCACCGCAGACGCCGGCGGTGCACACGACGGCCGGCCCCGGGAGCACACCCCGCACCCACGGGCGGTAGGGCTGAGAGACCTGGCCCCGTCCCAGTCCGACGGCGTAGCGGCCCGCGCGGCAATGATCTCGCCACCGACCAGCACCGGCATGCACCCATGTCCAGGCACCGCGCACCGGACCCGGCGTCAGGTCGACCTGATCAGTGGGGGCACGGGCACGCTGCAGTCATGGTGCCGCGCTCGGGCCGCCGGGCCCATGGGATCGTGATTGCGCGCCGCACCGGCACGTGCTTGGCGCGACGCGCCCGTGACCGCCCCTGGAGGCACCGTGACCCAACCCGCCGCCGCGTCCCTTTCGTGGAAAGCGCTGATGGCAGGTGCGGCTGCCTGTGTCTTTGCCGCCGCCGCCGTGCCGCATGCACGTGGGTGGCTGGCTGTCACTGGTGCGGCACTGGGCCTGGGGGCCGTCGCCGTCTACGGCAGGGCGCAGGTGGCCGCCGGCCGCCCGTGCGCGGCGGTCGCCTGGATGGCGGCAGGATGTGTTGCGGGCATCCTCGCCTGGGGCCTGGGGGAGCAGCACTATCCGCTCGGCTACGCGGTGGCTGCCTTCCAACTCCTGGTCGGCGCCGTGCTGCTACCCAGGCATCTTCGTCTCTCGGGACGCCCGGCAGCGCGTCCTCGCGGCAGCGACTAGGCGTCCGCCGGAACCTTCTCGCTCACCTCGTCGGCGGCCGGGTCGGGCGTCGACGAGGTGACGACGGCGTCCGCGGGGGCCGTGTACATCGCCGAATTCTGCTTGTTCTCCTTCTCGATGGTCCCCTTCTTGACGAGGCGCTCCAGGTTGTTGCGCACCACCTGGATGGAGGTTGGCCGGCCGTGCTTCTCCACCAGTTCGGTGTGGACCTCGCGGGCCAGGTGGGGGTGTCCGGGATGAGTACGGAGGACGCGCAGAACGAGCTCGTGCAGCGGAGGCTCAGCGGTCTTGGTGGCCTCGACCACCTTCTCGGTCGCCTTCTCGACGGGAGCCTTCGCCGTTGCCTTGGTGGCGGCAGCCTTCTTCTTCGGCGCGGACGCCACCTTGCCGGAGGCCTTGGAGCGCGCCGGCTTCTTGGCACCGGAAGGAGCGGCAGTTGCCTTCGTAGCTTCCTGCCGCGGCTGCGGGACAGCCTGGGACGCGGCCTCCTCGGCCGGTGCACCGGCCTCCTCGGCGGCAGGTGCGTTCTGCTGCTGCTTCAACAGCCAGGCCTCTTCCGCGTGGAGTTGCTCCAGACGCCCCTGCAGCTTCGCCTGCTCCTCGCGGTTCGCCTTGAGGTCGGCGGCATACTGTTCCGCGTACCTGCTCTGGATGGGGGTGTTGTCCGACGACTCTGCCACAGCAACTCACTCTCCTCGTACCTGGTGTTGCTGCCGGATGCTACGCACCCTGAGAGGCACTGGTTGCCTTCCTGTGCGATCTGCACTCCTGCGGGTGCACAGTCTTCGTGATGTTTGCCGGGCGTCGGCGCGGTAGCAGGAGGCCGATCTCCTCGGATAGTTGCCCAACGGCCCCGTCCCAGCGAGCCCGCGTTGCTGGCAGGTCAAGGCACACTTGGCCTCCGGGAGGACCGAGGGGAGTTCTGCAGCGACTGCTCCGGGCGATCGGCACCAACCACGACGACACCACGGCACAACCACCCTGTCCCTGCGGTGCCAGGGAGTTTGACCCCCAGCCAGCGGCATAGGCTCGTGACGGAGACGAGCCCCGACGGGGGAGGGGACAAGATGACGAGTACGAGGGACCACTGGAGCGAGGACGCGGCCTGTCGGAGCGCCGACCCGGACGTACTGTTCGCGGACAGCACACAGCAGAACCGGGCCAAGGCTGTCTGCACCAGGTGCCTGGTGCGTACCGAGTGCCTGATCGAAGCCCTCGACAACGGGGTCGAGTTCGGGGTGTGGGGCGGGATGACCGAGCGCGAGCGCCGGGCTCTGCTGCGCCGCAGACCCAACGTCGCCTCCTGGCGGCAGGTCCTGGAAAGCGCCCGTCGCGAGCAGGAACAGCCGCGCGCGAGCTGACCGGTCGCGCGGTGGCGCAGATGGTCGATCCCCCTGCGGCCCGTCAGCGGCGGAGAGCGCCGCTCAACCAGCGGCGGACGGGGCGAATGCCCAGGTCACACGCGCAGGGGTGCGGTACGTAAAAAGTAGCTTTCTGTGATGTATGGTCAGCCACGCTATACGAGAGGTATAGCGACAGAACGTTTTGAGGCTACCGCCGGGAGGGGTCATGCCCGAGGACACGCATCCGGTCGAGGATGCGCCCCACGAGCCACCCACAGTCGAGGAACTCGAGGACTGGGTCCGCGACAACATCAAGGCAGTTCTTGCAGTGACGGATGAGACCTTCACCGACATCGGCACGGTCCTGGACCTGTCGGTCGCCGTGGTCGGCCGCCGCCAGCGCGGGGTCACTCCGTGGTCGGTGGCCGAACTCGGGCGACTGGCCAGGCACTGGCGCATCGAGGCATCCCTGATGTTCTCCCGGCGGACTGCTGACGTTCTCGCCGCCCTGCCCCCCACGCGGATCGTGCAGCTGCGCGCTCCCAAGGGCCTGACCGCGACCACCAGGTCCAAGACCCCGGTCGCGGCGTGACATGGAAGCGGCCCGGGACCGTAGTCCCGGGCCACAAGAAGGTCTCGCGCTCTCCCTCGCTAAAGGTGCCGCGGGCCCTTCCCGAACAAGCTGTGATGCCGCGCTCCGCCTGCATCACCCCGGCCCGGGTCGCCCCGGGCGCGTCCTCCACTGTACTGGGGAGGCGTCGCCCATGGGATGTCGGCGTACGGGGCGAGAGGGTGGAGCCGCACGCAACACGGCGGAAAAAGGACTCTGTGCTGGCCAGAACCGAATCCCCCCACCCCGGGAGCCCCGGCCGCGCCTCTCCCCGCCACATCGCCCGCTGGTGCGCCGAGCAGGGCTGGTACGTCCACCCGCTCGCCCCGGGCTTGAAGATCCCGCCGGCGAACTGCGCGCGCTGCCGCGAGACCATCGACAAGCAGCCCAACCCCCTCTACATCCAGCACAAGGCCGAGGAGTGCCGGTGTATCGAAGCGGGCCGCCACTGCCACGGCGTGCGGGCCGCCACCACCGACCTGGCCCTGATCGACCAGTGGTGGAGTGAGAACCCGGAGTACGGGATCGGCGTCGCCGCCGGCCCCTCCAACCTGCTGATCCTCGATCTCGACCTGCACCAGTCGACGCCGCCTGAGCCGGAGAAGATCCTGCCGGGCCTTGCCCTGCCCGACGACCTCGACCCCTCCACGATCAGCTCCGGGCTCGCCGTGCTCGACCTGTTGTGCTCGCTGCGCCGCGCGCCGCGGCTCACCGAGTCGCCCGAGACGTTCAGCGTCCGCACCCCCTCCGGCGGCCTTCACCTGTGGTACGCCGTCGAGGACGGCAGCCAGTGGTCCATGGACAGCCGCGGGCGCCTGGGCTGGCAGGTCGACATCCGCGCCGACCGCTCCTACGCGGTCGCCCCCGGCACCTGCACCCGCGGCGGCCTCTATGTGCCCGAGGGGCCCTGCCGCAAGCCCGCGCCACTGCCGCGCTGGCTCGCCAACGACCTCGCGCGGGCCGGGCTCAAGCGCCGCACCCCCCTGCGCCGGCCGCTCGCCCGCCTGAACCTCCCGGACTTTGCGGCCGGACGCGGCTACGTCGCCACCGCCGTACGAGAGGAACTCGAAGCCGTCGCCGCATGCCGCAGTGGCCGCAACGACCAGCTCAACCAGAGCGCGTTCAGCCTCGGGCAGCTGGTCGGGGCCGGACTGGTGGACCGCGACGACGTGCACCAGGCCCTCACCGAGGCGGCCCAGTCCGCCGGTGTCGACCCGCACGAGGCCAAAGCCCAGTCCACGATTCGCCGGGCTCTCGAAGCCGGCTCCCGGGTGCCGCGACGGATCGGGGCCCCGACGTGAGCGAGATCACCACCCAGCGCACCGTGCCCGCCCCCAGCCCTCAACGCGAGGAACGTCCCCAGCCCGCCGCCTACCCCAGCGCCGCCCAGACCGCGGCCGCGCTGACCGCGCACCTGCCGCAGAGAGAGGAACGCGAAAGCGACAGCGGCCGCCCGCGACAGGCCGACATCCTGCGGGCAATCGGCGACACCGGCTACCGCTTCGTGCGCAGCGACCAGACCATCTACGCGGTACAGATCGGCGGCGGCCCCATCGCCCGGCCCATCCGTTCCAAAGGCGGCGGCGGGGGCACCGGGTCCCTGCGCCAGTGCCTGATCCGCGAGTACGTCGTCAGCACCGGACGCACCCCGTCCCAGGCGGCGCTCGCCGACGCGATCGCCGCGCTGGAAGCGATGGCGATGGACAGCGAGAGCCAGGACGTGCACCTGCGGGTCGCCGGTGACCAGGTGGACCGGTGGACGACCTGGCTCGACCTGGGGCGCAGCGACGGGCTCTCGGTGTGCATCGAACGCGGCAGCTGGGCGGTGCTCGTTCCCCAGCACGGCGAGGGCCCGCTGTGGCGGCGCAGCCGTCTGGTGCACGAGCTGCCCGTGCCCGAACGGTCCTCCGCCGGCTGGCAGCACGGGGTCGAACTGCTGCGCCAGATCCTGCCAGTGAGCGCCGGCTCTTACCCGATGGTCGTCGCCTGGTGCCTGGCCGCGCTGCGCCCGGACATGCCGCGCCCGCTCGCCGGGATCCTGGGTGAGCAGGGCACCGGCAAGTCGACCCTGTGCCGGATGATGGTGCGCCTGGTCGACGGCACCAAGGCCCACCTGCGGTCCGTGCCCAAGAGCGAGGACGACCTCGCGGTGACCACAGCGGCCGGGTGGTGTCTGGCGCTGGACAATCTCTCGGGCATGCCTGGCTGGCTCAGCGACTTCCTCTCGCGCACGGTCACCGGAGACGCCCTGACCAAGCGAGAGCTGTACTCCGACGACGACGTGGTGATCCTGATCTACCAGCGTCCGGTGTTGCTGACCAGCATCGAAATCGGCGTCCTGCAGGGCGACTTGGCCGAGAGGATGCTGCCCATCCAACTCGAACCCATCACCGGAAAGAACCGGCGCACCGAACGCCGCCTGTGGGAGGCGTACAACCACTCCCACCCCGAGATCCTCGGAGGGCTGCTCGATCTGGCCGCCTTGGTGTGGGCCAAGCTCCCGGAGGCATCCGACAAGCTCACCGAGCGCCCGCGCATGGCCGACTGGGCCGAGATGCTCTGGGCACTGGACGAGGTCACCGGCTGGAACACCCTGGACACCTACACCGGCGCGCAGGAAGACCTCGTCGACGACGTCATCGAGGGCGACCCGGTGGCCACCTCCGTCCTGCGCTGGGCCACCAGCCGACTCTCACCCTGGACATGGGAAGGCCAGGCGGCCCAACTCCTCGCCGAGCTTCAGGTACCGCCCAACACCGACAAGGAGAAGGACTGGCCTCGGACCCCGGCCGTCCTGTCCGCCCGCCTGCAGCGCGCAGCCCCCGCGCTGCGCCGCCGCGGGGTCGACGTCCGCAAGCTGCCGCGCACCAAGAGCGGCCGCCCCCTGCGGATCTCCACCGTGCCGGGCACGACGAACGGCTGACTCGCTGCTGGGGTCCCGCGCACCACGGCGCGGGACCCCAGCATGGCTGCGACAGGACACGGAAGGACGGACAGGACCAGCAGTTGGGGCGCTCACCGAGAACGAAGGACCGCAGGAAGCATGAACAACCCCGACCTCGGGACGTCTAGTCTCCGGCCCACCATGTCCCGCGGCTCGGCACCGGCGCGCGCCCGCCGAGGGACGGCTACCCGTGTCCTGCGCCGCGGCGGCGAGGTCCGCCAGGAAGGGTGAGGGCTGGCGCCCGGTATGTTCTGCTGCGGGTGGGCATGCTGCCGACGTGACGAAGCGACAGCAGCCTGACCGCGTGTTTGCTGCCCGGTGATCCCTCGTGGATCGAGGACGCCGGCTATCTCGAAGATGCGGTCGGCCTGCTCGGCAGAGCCGCCGAGGTTGCCGAGACGAGAGGCGAGGCGGATCGGTACGTCCTGCCCCACCTCACCTACCGCATCACGGAGCGCGCGCTCGGCCGTATCAAGCACGAGGTTCTGGAGGGCGGGCGTCCACGACGGCCGATCCCACGGAGCCGACCGGCGAACCGACGGGCGAACCGGGGGGGCACACAGGTCCTCAGCCGGATCAGTCTTCGTCGTGGTGGTACCGGCCCGCCCGGTAGTCCGCCATCAGCATGTACTCCACATCGGTCCCCTGCGGCTGCGTCCCGGGACTGGCGGGCCGCTCGGGCTCCACCGCCTCGAAGTTCACGAGCGCGTACTCGCTGTACCCGTTGAAGTCTCCGGGGCCGTCCGCGACGCCGATGCTGATCGGCGCGTCGTCTGGCACGCTGCTGAGCGCGTCCCGCAGTCGTCCTGCGGTCCACACTCGGGGAGCGTGCTCGAAGGTGTCCGTCATACCGCGCAGGCTAGGAGGCCGCTTTGCCGCCCCCGGCACGCCGCGCCGGGATCCGGGGCTGGTGTCGCCGGAGTGGGCGAAGCCGCTCGCCCGCGTCGAGAAAGTCCAGCTGGAAGGCCGATAACGCGGCATCGCCATACGCCTGTGCCGGTTCCCCCAGACCGGCAGCAGCCCCACCAGTCAAACTTCGCTGGCAGGAACCGACCGCTGGTCAAACTTCGGTGGCGATGGATCAATCATCGGTGTCACAGGTCAGCGGGGGAGAACCCGGCCCGGGGCGCTCCCTCGCCGCTGCGGGCGGTGGTGTGACCGTTCGCGGTATTTGGCGGATGAGGTGGAGCTACCTCGCAGGTCACAGCGTTTCTGTTCATCGCAGTTGGCGGGAGCTGTTCGCGGTAGTTGGCGATTCTGCGGCCCGATCGGCCGGGTGCACGGGCAAGGGCGCAGCTCCCGTGATCGTCGCAAGCGGATCCGCCAACAACGTGAACATCCGCCAGCTACCCCGAACCACAGTGGTGACGCACTCCGGGGAAGGTGACGCAACGGGTGACGCAACGGGTGACGCACTTCCGACCCTGCGAACCTGCCCTGACCTGCGCTTTCCTTCACTCATCCGCGAGAGGTGACACGGGTGACGCACTTTTCTCCTATCTCTCTGTGAGAGAAAATAGGGACGAAAAAGGGTGTAGAGAGATACCCGGAAAGTGCGTCACCCGCGTCACCTGCCCTCACGGGTGGATCAAAGCCGCAGGTCAGATGGTGTGCGGTGGTTGCAGAGTGCGTCACCGAGTGCGTCACCCGCCCGTCACCCCCGTCACCGAGTGCGTCACCCCGCGCCCGCCCGGCTGACCTGTCTCAACGAAGCTGACGTGGATCTCATCTAAGTTGCACCAAATCAACTTCGTCTCAGCGAATCTGCACGTCGCGGTGATACGTCTCAGTGAATCTGCATCTAGCGTCCGCTTTGGGTGACGCAGCCCGTGAGTACGTCACCTACCTTGA
>NZ_JAPEOR010000008.1 GCF_026341125.1 Streptomyces sp. NBC_01142 | reverse complement strand
GGGCGGGCTTGTCGGCGGGTTCAAGGGGTTCGGTGTGCAGCATGGCAAAGGGCTCCTCGTGCGGCAGGGGCGTCGGGATGCGACGGCCCGTGGCTGGCTGACGGGGAGCACCCTGCGGCCGGACAGCGTTAGCCCAGCAACACACCACAGGCGCGCGGGCCGGAGGCGGTGACGTGTCCTGGAGACGGCCCGCCCGCTTGGTCGGCCACGCGGCGGAAGGTGTCGCACGCAGGACACGGCGGTGCAGTGCGGTGCGCAGCCCTGGAACGGCAGGCGGCCCCGTCTGCCCAGGCGGGGCAGACGGGGCCGTAGAGGCGAGCGGACGTTACTGGGGAGCCTTGCCGTGCCGGTCAGCGAGGTCAACGACCCAGGCGGCGAACGCGGTCACGTCCTTGTCCAGGTCACCGCTGCCAAAAACGCGGGTCTCTGCCCGCGCGGCCTCACAGTGACCGCTGATCTGGCCGTGCTCACTGAGGAGGTGGGCATGGTCGTGGGGTCCTTCCGTCGTGTGGAGGGGTGCGGCGGGACCATGCGCAGGAGCGGGGGTAAGGCCGGCAAGCGTGACGGCACCGGGGCACGGGCCGGGACGCGGAGCGAACGGCAAGCAGCCCCGCCTGCGGGGGTGCAGGACGGGGCCGGAAGCCGGGGCGGGGTGGTCAGCTGTGGTGGCGGGCGACGTGCTCGTCGCGCAGTGAGCGGGCCAGGTTCTCGTCCGGGATGAAGACAATCTGGCCGTGCTCGGTGCAGTGGGCGGCGTAGTCGGTCAGCTGGCCGCTGCGGATGGGCGTGAGCGGGCCGACCGCCGGATGCTCGGGCACGGGCACGGGTGCGGGTGCGGGTGCGGGTGACGGGGCAGGCGCGGGACGCGGGGCGGTGTCGCGGTAGCAGGTGCAGGAGCGTCGGCGGTGGGCTTCGACGGCCTGGTCGTTGCTGCTGTCGGGGACCTGATGGTGGTCACCGTGGAGGTCGAACACGACATGGCCGCGGTCGTCGGCGGGGTTGGCGGGGCAGCCGTCGCCCTGCCATCGCAACTGCGCGGTGAGAGTGACCTGGTGGCATCGAGCGAACTCTTCGATGGCCGCGAAGTCCTCGTGCCAGGGCCACGACTTGGCCCAGTCGGCGGTCTCCTCGTCCACCTGGAAACCGGTGACGTGACGGCCGGTCGGCGTGCCCTCGGCTTGCTCGAACACCGGGGTGAAGAAGCGGGCGAGATCGGAGAGGCGGTCTTCGTCGGGCCGGGCCAGGCTCACAGGCCGGTCGAAGGTGAGGCAGCCCTCGTAGTACAGCTCGTATCCCACAGCGGGTCTCCTTGGCTGGTGCTGTTCGGGTGCCGTGGAGGTTGGAGCGGGAGGGAGCAAGCCGGGCAAGATCTCGCGGCTCCTGCCCTGCGCTGCCGGGTGAGGTGTGCGGGGGCGGCGGCCCGTCCGAAGGGGGCGGGGGCAGGGCAGCGCGAAGGCCCACCCCGTCGACAGGGTGGGCCTTGTGCGCGTAAGCGTGGTGGGCGGGAGGTCAGTCGGCGGTCGGGGCGGGGTTGTTGCCGTGGCGGTCGCCTCGGAGGATGTCGCCCTCGATGTAGGTGATCATCGATCCGTCGGGGGCGCGCATCGTGTAGTAGAGCGAGGACTCCGCCCAGACCAGTTGCCAGCCTGCGGTGTGCAGGGCGTCACTGACGGTCTCGTCTCCGCCGGAGCCTGCGAAGAACCCGCGGTCCGGGCCGTGGTCGGTGGCCAGGGTGCGCAGGACGTCGTCCGCGGTCTTAGCGGTGCGCAGCTCCTGGAGCTGTTCGGCGATCACTGCCCAGAAGGTGTCGAGCATGATGCGTCTCCTCGTTCGTGGAAAGGGTGGGCCGGTGCGGTACGTCGTCGCTCGGCCCGAGGCGGCGGGAGGGGTGGGCGCCGCCCCGGCCGGGCCGGTGCTTCGTACCGTGGCCCGGCGGCGGCCAAGACCCGCAAGCTGCCGCCTGCCGCACCCGCCGGCAGATCGGCAGATGCGGCAGGGGCGCGGGGCGCCGGGCGGGGGCCGAGGGAGGGGGCAGCGGGTCAGCGGCGCTGTTTCCTGGAGCGGCGGTTGCGGCGGCCGTGTTCGCCGTTGAGGACTCGCTCGCGGCTGGAGACGGTGAACTGCCGGGTGGACAGGTCGAAGACCACCCACGGGGCGTCACTGCGAGCAGCGGTGGAGGCGATGGGCTGGTGCTGCCAGTTGTTGCGCGCCCCGTAGAGGTCGTGGAAGTCGGGGAATTGCCGGGCGTCGATGAGGGCGTTCAGGGCATCTGCGAGGTTCTGCCACAGGGCGCCGGTATCGGTGGTGGACGGGGTGGTGGCCATGATGATGTTCCGCATCTCGGAGGGGCGGGCGGGGCCCGCCTCGGGCGTGGGCTGTACGCCGACCCTGGCCAGCAGCGGGGCAACAGCCGCAATCTGAATGGGCCGGGGGCCGGTGGGGTGCGGGCGGGGTCAGCCCGTGTGAGGGGCGTAGCTGTGCGGGCATGGCGCGGCCCCGGGACCGCGAGGGGCGGGGCCGGGGCCGGTGAAGGTGCAGTGGGCGGAGGGGGGTCAGGCGGGGGCTGGGGGGTGCAGTGGCATGAGGGGCAGTCGTGCGGGCGGGTGGCGCCGGTCCAGGCTGACGGCTCCTGCAGGCGGGGGTGGTCGGCGAGCGTGTCCTGAAGGTGCTGCTCGACGTCGGACCACGTCCAGGCGGGATCGCCGCCGCTGCGGGCGTTGATGGCGTGCCGGATGAAGGCGGCCTTGTCGTCAGGGGTGGTGAACCAGACGTCCGCGAAGCCGTGCCGGTTGAAGTGCGCGATGTGGGCGAACAGGTGCTGTGAGCAGGTGCGGTACAGGTCGTCGGTGAAGGAGTCGGGGTGGAGGCCGCTCTCGATGAAGGCCAGGACTCGGTTCCCGGCGTCGGCCTTCGCCTTGGCTGTCGACCAATGGGTGGCCGTGCAGTCGGCGGGCGTCAGGCGGGTCAGGGTGCGCGGGGGTAGGGCGTGCGGTCGGAGGGCAGCGGAATTCACGGAACGTCCCGTCGTCAAGGCTCGGTGGGGGCGTGGAGACGCCCTTGGGGTGCGGAGCCCCGAGCGGTGCAGGCAGGTTGGTCACTGCTCCGCTCGGGCCGCTGGGGGTGAGGCTGGCCGGGCGGACGCCAACCGCCGCAACCCGGCCGGCCGCGCCAGAGCCACGCGGTGGGCCGGGGTGCCGCCCTGCACCCCCGGCGGGGCACCGTTGTGTGTCAGCTCTCGTCTGGGTCGCTGCTGCACTCCTGGTGGAGCTGGGAGGCTTCCTCCCACGTCAACGCATGCTGCCCGTAAGCGACTTGCCCTCCTACGGCGACTCTATCCAGCAGCCGCTTCGTACGCTCCCGTGCTTCGCGGGCGGCTTCCTCGGCGTACCAGTCGATGAGTTCCTCCGGGGTGGCATCTGTGACGACGAAGGAGCCGACGACGCTGGAGAAGACGGCGAGGAGCCCGTCCGGTTGCTCGATGATCTGATGACCCACGGCAGTTCCTCACTTCTCGATGTCGGTGGCGGGCGGGGTGTTGGTGGTGAGGGCGGCGAGGTGCGGGGCAACGCGGGCGGCGGCCTGGTCGGCGCGGTCGTGGAGTTCGGCATCGGACAGGCGGCGCACCAGGAGGCGGGTGTCCTGGTCGGTGATCTCGAAGTGGGGGTAGTCCCGGCGCAGGATGGCCTTCATGCGGTGGTGGTCGTCCTCGCGCCGGTAGTCGTCGGGGCCCAGGGCGGTGAGCTCGACGACCGGGCCGAGGCCGGGGTGCTCGCTCTCGCGGGCGGTGAACCCGTGGCGGGACGTGTCCGGGCGGGTGTTGCGCGGCAGGCGGGTCAGGCCGTCGTACGGGGTGAGGTAGGCGGCGATGGTGTCCGCGCGGGCCCGGCGCGCGGTGGTGGAGTGGCGCAGCGGCTTGCGGCGTTCGGCGTTGACCTCGGCGTTGGTGTAGGGGATGGCGAGGGGGGCGATGGTCCACGTGCTGTACGGGGTGAGGTGGGCGGCGGCCCAGGCGCGGGCGTCGTCGTCGGTGGCGAACGGGCCGTAGGTGTGGAGGGCGACATGGTCGCCGGTTTCGTTGGGGGTGTTGGCGACGACGAGCCAGGTGTTGGTGCGGGCGCCGCCGACGAACTGGGCGCTGACGGTGCCTATCGGCTCCTGGTCGAGGTCGAGGAGGGTCGTCAGGTGCAGGAACATGCCGGGGCTGCCTTCCGGGAAGTTGGGGGCCGCGCGGGGCGCCCGTTGGGGCGTGCGGTGCGGCGGCCGGTGGTGACACTGTCGGGGTCCGGCGGGTTAGGGCAGCAACCCGGCCGGCGGGGATGCGGCGGTGCTGGTTTCGCGCGGGCGGCGGGGCACATGGGTCGGCCCCCGGGCGCTGCGTGGTCGCTGCGTCCGGGGGCCAGACCAGTCAGGGGGTCCGCAACACGCCGGGCCCTCCTGGCCGGAGTAGGGCGGGGCGGGCGGGCTCGGGGTAGTACGGGGGTCAGCGGTAGGAGTGGGCGTGCGCGATCAGTGCGACGCGGGCCCCGTTCAGGTGACCGCGGGCGAGGTAGTCGCCGTGTTCGGTACGGGTGGCCTGCCCGTGCTTCAGGCCGATGCGGCGCAGCCACGAGGTCAGGCCGGTGTCGTTCCTGCCGAGCCTGATGTGTACGTACAGCAGGGTGTCGGTGACGGGCTGGCAGATGAGCACCCGGGGCTCGTCGACGAGTTCGGTGTGCGCGCGCATAGCGGGTGTCGCGGCGTCGGGCAGGGTGAAGGGATTGTCGTAGGCCCCGTGCTTCTTGATGTCGTGTTCGGACCAGCTGCTGGCCCATTCGGTCTGGGTCTTCGTGCCCGGGGCGGGGGGCCAGACGGCCAGATGGCGCTTCTGCGGGTGGCCGAGATCGAGTTGGCAGATGGCGCCGCCTCTGAGGTCGTTGCACGGGCCGGGGTCGGTGTTGTCGAGGAGGGCCTGGATCGCTGCTGCTGGTATGCCGAGGTCGGCAAGGTGCCCGGTCAGGCGCTCGATTGCTTCCTGGGTGTGGCGGAGCTGGGCGGGTGTGGAAACCATGACGGTCGGTCCTTTCAGGGGGCGGTTGCACGGGCGGTGGGCTGGGCGCGGCGGCCTTGGGGCGTCGCCTGGGGCAGGTGATGCCGGACCGCGCGGTGCGGCAGAGGGGGGATGCGCGGTCGCACGCGGCCCGGCAGTTGCCGGTCGCTCGCAGCACACGGAAGGGGGTTCGTGCGGGGCGTTCCCGGCTGCTCTGACTGTGGTGGACGGCGGGGTAAGCGACACGACCCCGGCTCCCCCGCTCGGCGGGCAGGCGACGAGGCGAGCGGAGCCGGTACGTGGGGGGCATGGGGCGACCCCGGCGCCGGGTGCGGGGGCGTTGGCCTCGCACGGCGCGGCGCGGCGCGGCGGGGGCACGGGTCGGGGCGCGGCGGTCGGATGGTGGTGTCGGGCCGGACTTGAGCGGAAAGCGGAGTCCGCAGGGGTTCCGGCCCGACACCGAGACCATGCCGGGGTGGGGAGTTAGGGGTGCAATGAACGGGTCGGGGTCACTGGCCGGGGTCGTGGTCGCGCCAGGTCTCTTCGGTGTCCGGGTCGAAGTGGTCGGGGTCGGGGTCGGGGGTTCTGGTGGTGTGGCCGGGGGATTTGGCGCAGATCCCGGGTCGGCCGTCTGACGGTGTGGCGTGGCATCGCCGGTGCACGTGGTGGGCTGACGGGGCGGACACAGCAGGGGTCTCCATTCGGGCGCGGCACGGGGGCGGCAGGGGACGGCGGGCCGGGTTTCTAGGCGGCGGCCGATCGGGCCGGGGTGGTGGCCGCCGTGGCTTTCTGCGCCTTCCCGGTCTTCCGGGTGGTGGCCTTCTTGTCCTTCGTGGCGGCACCGCCGGGCAGGCTGCCCTTGGGGGCCTTCTGGACGGAGATCTGGCCCGCTTTGGGGAGCTTCTTGGTACCGGCGACGAGGTCCTTGAAGCCCTGGCCCGCGCGGAAGCGGGGGGCGGAGGTCTTCTTGACGCGGACCCGTTCGCCGGTCTGCGGGTTTCGGGCGTAGCGGGCCGGGCGGTCGACCTTCTCGAAGGAGCCGAAGCCGGTGACGGAGACCCGGTCTCCCGCGACCACCGCGCGGACGATGGCGTCGAGTACGGCGTCGACGGCGTCGGCGGCCTGCTGTCGGCCGCCGATCGTGTCGGCGATCGCCTCGACGAGCTGTGCCTTGTTCATGGTGTGTGTCCCCTCGGACTCGGGTGCTGGGTCTGTTGCCGCGCGGCCGGGCCTTGCCCCGTGGGGGTTGTGGTCCGGGCTGGGTGTGAATGACCTTGGCAGGGTGGGCAGTTAGCCGCGCAACGCTTTCTGCCGGGTCAGGGGCAACTTCTGGTCGGGAAGGTCGGAGCGCGAGGCGGCGTTCCGCGCACCGCGGCAGGCAGCGACGGACGGCGCGGCGGCACGGGCAGAGGCCGTGCGGCGGCGCGGGCCGCGCGGCAGAGTCGCGGTGCGGCATGGGGCCGCCGGGCAGCGACGGGTACGGAAGCAGCCCCCGGCTCGCGAAGGCGCGTGCCGGGGGCTGCTCTGTTCCACGGGCTACAGGGTGGCTCGGGTCACGGCGACTGCCTCCGCGAAGCGGCGGGAGGCGGGGTTGACCGGCCACAGCGGGATGTCGTAGTCGTGCTCCAGCCACCAGCCGGTCGCCGCCTTCAGTGCCGCCTGCGTCTGGGTGGCCATCTGCCCGGTCAGCGGCAGGTAGGTGCCGCTGAGGTCGGCGCGTCCGGTGATCAGGGCGGGCCCGTGCAGTGCGTAGGGCAGGATGCGGTCGCGCCAGGCGCAGGCCAGGGTCCACAGGACCGGGTTGGGCTGCTGGCCGAGCACGATGGCGTTGCTGTTCACGTGCACGGACGCGTGGAGGTGGTAGGCGACTGCCCTGACCCCACCGCCGATCTGCCCCTCCAGCCAGTCCTGTTGCCTGTCGGCGGGCAGGTGAAGGGGCGTACTTCCCTCGGAGAGCGTGGACTTGGTCGGCGCGAACGGGAGCGGGGTGACGAGCAGGGCGGCAGGAAGGGTCATGGTCGGGACTCCGGGATGGTGGCGGGGCTCACCGGCGGCGCCGGGCACGGCGCGGCCGGTGAGGGCTGATGCGGGCCGAGGGAGCGGGGAATGGGTGGGCACCGCTCCCCCGGGCCGGCGGACCGCACTGTGGCGGCGGGCGGGGCAAGCCGTGCAACACGGCCGCGACCGGCCACGACGCGCCGGGCGGCAGCGCGGGGCACGGGTCGGGGCGCGACGGTTGCGGGTACGACGAACGCGAAGGCCCACCCCGGCGACGGGGTGGGCCTAGTACTGCAATCACAGTTAAGGGGTGTGTCCGCGTTGTTTGTAGTGGCTGTCGCGGGCGCGTGTCTGGCTGAGTCTTCGCCAGTGTGACCAGTGCAGATGGTGGTGGATGGTGAGGTGGGCGGGGTGGAGGAGGTGGCCTATGAGGCGGCGTATCTCTGCCACGGACAGTGGTATCAGGCCACCGTGGTTGCCCCTTTTGAGAGTTCGTGGGCGCGGACGGCGGTCAGGGCCGCGAGGGCGGCCATGGCGAGGGTGATGTGCCGGTACCAGGCGTGGTAGAGGCGGACCTGGTAGTGGTCCAGGCCGCAGTCGCCCTTCGCAGTCTGGAAGCACTCTTCGACGGCCCAGCGGGCGCCGGCCACCCTGACCAGGTCTTTCAGGCGGGTGCTGACGGGCCCGTAACAGACGTAGTAGGCGAGGTCAGTGGGGTCCTTCAGGCTGCGGCGGGCCAGGACCCAGTGGCCGTGGCCGTTCTCCCACCAGATCCGGATGGGGATCCGGGCCCACTGGTACATACGCTCACCATGGGATCCTTTCCCAGCGGACAGACGCTTCCAAGACTGTGGCGCGAGAGCGGCCACCAGCTCGTCGACACGGCGTTCCCCCGCACCGCGGGTGATGACGGTGTCGCTGGTCTTCACACACATCACATGGCTGATGGCCCGCTGTTCCATCCACCACCTGAGGGATTTCGACTGCCCGTAGGCCTCGTCCGCGGTGACCCACGCGAACGGCACGCCCGCCTGGACCGCACGCACGAGCATGGCCTTGAAATGCTCCGTCTTCGTCGCGAACAACACCTCGTCCGGGACGCCGGCCTCCCGGCACCGCTCGCGGTCATCCGTCCAGGAGACGGGCAGGTACAGCTCCCGGTCGATCAGAGCCCGGCCCTTCGCCGACGCGTACGCGAGGAACGTGCCGACCTGGCAATTTTCCGTCCGTCCGGCCGTTCCGGAATATTGCCGCTGGACACCCGCCGAGCGCACGCCCTTCTTCAGGAAGCCGGTGTCGTCACCGATCAAGACCGCGTTCTTGTCGCCGATCGTCTCGACGACGAAGTCCCGCACGTCGTCACGAACACCATCGGCGTCCCAGTCCGCCTCGCCCAGCAGGCGCTGCATCCCGATCGGCAGCCGGTCACCGGCCCGCTCCGCCAGCGTCCAGCCGTTCTTCCGCTCCAACGGAGCGATCAACCCCCGCATATACGCAAGAGCCCGCCCACGCGGCTCCGACCTCACGAAACGCGACGCGAACCGGGCATGCAACCCCGCCAGCACCCCGGCCCACCCCTCAACCAACCCCACCCCGAGCTCAGCCACACACCAACTCAACCACATACAACTGTGATTGCAGTACTAGGAGCCGAGGGAGGCGGCGCTGCGTCGGGTCTCCGCAAGGTGGACGTCGACGTACCGGGCGAGGATCAGCGCGTCCTGGGGGTCGCTGGCTTGGAAGGTGATGCGACGGAGCAGGCCGACCCCGTTGAGCGCGACGCCCTCGCGGGCGAGGACGAAGAGGAGGGTGAGGAAGGCGGACCGGGCGTTGCCGTCGTCGAAGGGATGGAAGAAGCAGACGTCGAGATAAGCACGTGCGGCGCGGGCGGTCAGGGGGAGGGGCCGCCCGCCGTCCGTTGCGCTCTCGGCCAGGCAGGCATCGAGGCGGGCGCGGGTGTTTGGGCCGATGCCGTAGCGTTCCCGGCCCCCCTTGGCGAAGGCGGGCAAGCTGCGGAACGCCGGCGGCTGCGGTGTGTGAAGGACGTGCTGCTGCCAGCCGCGGAGCAGTTCGAAATCGAGCCGGGCACCGCGCGCCGCGTCGGCCCGCAGCAGCTCCAGGGCAGCGAGCAGTCCCTCCGCGCGGGCAGGATCCACGGCGCCGTCGAACAAGCGGATGTCCTCCGCCGCGCCGTCGCACGAGGGGGTCACCGGCCCGTCCGCGCCGCCGTCCGTGCCCTCCTGCCACGGCACGGCCTCGCGCACCGCAAGCCAGCGCTCCAGGTGGTCCGGTACGGGCTCGGCGGACCGTGTGCCGTCGTCCGGCCGCAGCGACAGCGCGAGCCGCTCCGCGACGTTGTCGACCAGCACTGTGTCGGGGCCGGTCCAGCTCCGGAACCGCCCGCCGATCGCCTCGCCGACCAGATCCTCCGCGACGTCGGGTGCGACTTGCCAGCGGCTGAGGAACCAGGTGAGCACTTGACGGCAGTGCCCGTGCCAGCCGCTACCGCACCCGGTGCGGTCGACCACCTGCAGGATCAGGTTCCGGGCGGCGCGCTCCCACAAGATCCGCTGATCCTCGACGGCCGCCAGCTCCAGCGGGTACGCCTCGAACCATCCGGCCAGAGTCTCCAGCCACCCGCGCCACTCGCACAGCGCGGCGACGACACGGGCGAGGGTCTCGTCCGGGGCGGTGATCGAGTCCCGCGGGCAACACCAGTTTCCGACCGGCCCTCCGTCGAAGTCCCCTTCGTCGTGCGCCCAGCGCCAGCCCACGGCCCAGCGGCCGTAGCGTTGGACGAGGGCATGCGACATGGCGTCGGCCCAGAGGTTGGCCTCGCCCCAGCTCCAGGCACTCATCGCCGGGTCGGCGCAGGGGACGTCGGGGCGGCGTGGCACTCGCCGGGCCGGCCCGAGCGAGTGCACCACCTGCGTTGCAGACGCGTTGTCGAAGGGATGACGGTCGGGGTCCGCCTCGTCCCAGCTCAGATAGCCAGGGGCCAGCTCAGGAATCACCGCCATAGCCTGCATGTCTACCCGACACCCGTTCAAGCGGATTACCGCGGGCACTGGGTCCGCCAACTCTGACGCACAGCCCCGCCAACTCAAGCGCTCATCCGCCAACCGAAGCACTCAGTGTGCGACACGAGGTCGCTCCAAGTAAGCAAGGACAGCTGTATGAAGGGAAGTTGAGGAGGCTGGACTTCGGGCCAGTGTCCAGGGCCCGTTCCCGCGCTCCCATGCGTCGCTGGTAACGGCGGGGTGTGAAGCGGAGCGTTCAAGCCCAAGGGCACCTCGGCCATCGGGGTGCAACAGGTGAGGGGAAGGCTGGACGGGCGAACGCAAGTGAACCCTTGATGATGCCTCGTGACTTTGAGACCGCGTCGATGGCGTGTTGGCGGCGGTCACAGGACCCGGTGCTGGAAGGCGCCAAGTGACCTTCGGGTAACTGAGCCCGGAGGGAGGACACCGCTGGTCCCGGGGTAGAGGGGGCGCCCACCCCAGTCGCGTCTTACTGGTGCGGAACGTGGAAACCCCGACGGGGTCCAAGCCTTGGCTTGGTAGGTCGACCGCAAGGAAGGCTGAAGTCCCCGGCGGGAGAAGGAAGATCCAAGAAGCGAAGGCCGGCGGGCCGAAAGGCCAGAGGAAACCGGGAGATTGGGACCTTCACCCGCTCTCGCATAACTCGCCGGATACGGGCCCCGGTGGTCCGGCCCGAAAGGGCGCCCACGTGGATCAGGTGAGCCTTTGAAGTCACCACTGCAAGGAAGCCGGAACCAAGGGACAAGTTAGACACCGGAGGCGAGCGTGGAGATCACGACACCTGTTGTGACGCCCTCGTCTGCGGTGAACGGACCCGAGGACGACTTACTCGACTGGCACGGCATCGACTGGGCCATCTGCGAGGAGAACGTACGGCGGCTGAGGCAGAGGATCTTCAAGGCAACGCAGGACGGGGACCTCAAGAAGGTCCGCAACTTGCAGAAGCTCATGCTGCGAAGCCGCAGCAACACGCTGATCAGCGTGAAGCGGGTGACGCAGCAGAGCAGTGGTCGCATGACCGCTGGCATCGACGGGGAACGGGCCCTCACGCCGAAGGCGAGAGGCATCTTGGCGGCCGAGATACATCGGTCGTCGAATCCGTGGAAGGTCAGGCCGGTCAAGCGAGTGTTCATCCCGAAGAGCAACGGGAAGCAGCGACCGCTCGGCATCCCGGTCATCCGTGACCGGGTCCTCCAGGCCCGCGTGAAGAACGCGCTGGAACCCGAGTGGGAAGCGCGGTTCGAGCCGAGGTCCTATGGCTTCCGGCCCGGCCGCAGCTGCCAGGACGCGATATCCGCGATCTTCTGGACGGTGAAGGGCAAGAACCCGAAACGTCTGTGGGTCCTGGACGCGGACCTGTCGGCGGCGTTCGACCGCATCGACCACACCCACCTGATGACCATGCTCGGCCAGTTCCCCGCCAGGGACCTGATCCGCGGCTGGCTGAAGGCGGGCGTGATCGACCGCGGCCGGTTCGCACCGACCGAGGAGGGAACTCCTCAAGGCGGTGTGATCAGCCCGCTGTTGCTGAACGTTGCTCTGCACGGACTGGAACAGGCCGCAGGGTGCCACTACACGGTGCGGGCCGGGCGCGAGCCCGGCGCCATGCCGGGCACTCCGGTGCTGGTGAGGTATGCCGACGACTTCGTCGTGCTCTGTCACGACGAGGAACAGGTGCACCAGGTCAGGGCCCGGCTGGAGGACTGGCTGGAACCGAGAGGTCTTCGCTTCAACGAGGAGAAGACCCAGGTCGTCCACCTCGATAAGGGGTTCGACTTCCTCGGTTTCACCGTCCGCCGCACGGGCGGAAAGCTGATCATCAAGCCGAGCACAGCGGCTTGCGCGAGGCTCCGGGCGCGACTAGGGACCGAGGTGAAGGCCCTGCATGGGGCCAATGCCGAGGCTGTGTTGCGCAGGCTGATCCCGATCGTTCGCGGTTGGGCGGCCTACTACCGGGCGGTGGCGTCCACGACGACGTTCTCGTCGCTGGATCACTACATGTGGCGGCTGACCTTCAAATGGGCCAGGCGGCGTCACCGCAACAAGTCGAGTCACTGGGTCGTGGACCGGTACTTCGGCAGGTTCCACCCGTCCCGGCGAGACCGGTGGGTGTTCGGCGACCGCGACAGCGGCGCCTTCCTCATCAAGTTCGCCTGGACCGGCATCGTCCGCCACCAGCTCGTCAAAGGCGGAGCGTCCCCGGACGATCCTGATCTGACCGAGTACTGGCGGGATCGCCGCCGCAGGAAAGCGCCACCGCCGATGGACAAGACGAGTCTTCTCCTGGCGGTCCGGCAGCAGGGGCTCTGTCCTCTCTGCAAGCAGGCGCTGATCGCTGGAGCCGAATACGAACCGGACAGCCCACGTGAGTGGATCAACTGGTTCGCGGCCTCGAAGAAGATGCTCCACAAGCATCACTTCACCTACCGGCGAGACGGCGGCACGGACGAGCGGAACAACCTTCGCCTCGTGCACTCCGAGTGCCACCGTCAGCATCACGCTGGCGACGGCAAACGGGCCACATAACCCTGCTGACCTGCGAAGCCCATGGGGCTTGCTTGAGCCGGATGCGGGGAAAGCTCGCACGTCCGGTTCTGAGGGGGCCGGGGATCAGCAATGGTCTCCGGCTACCCGACCACAGTCACTGAAGGTCGCGCCGTGCTTCTGGCAGACCGAATTCGAACACGCGTATCATTAGGCGGGTGAGCACCACCTACCACTTCCCCGACCGCCTGCAGGCCCTGCAGCTCCAGCTGCACCGCGTCCGCGCCCAGTACGAGCAGCTGTGCCGCTCTCTGCCCTGGTCCGTCGAGCCAAGCTCGGGCCGGACTTACGAGCGACAGCTGATGGGCTCGGTCACCCAGACCATTACCTTCGCTGACTCCCCCGGCTACAAGCCCGAACAGATCTTGCTGGAGCGTCGACTGCGGCGCCGCATGATCCGGCTTTCGGCCGCGATCGTCACATACGCCTGGTGGAGCACGTTGGCGCCCGGCGAGCGGGTCGACGCGCGCATGGCCCTCAAGCGCCTGGCCGAGCCTCAGTCCGGGGCAGGCAGTCCAGACAAGGCGGCGTAGGTCATGGACGACGTCGAGGGCCTGGCCGACGGAGAGCCGCCGGCACAGACTCCGACGCCGCCAATCCGGATCCTGCTCCACGACGGCCAGGGGCTCACCGGCCGCCTCCACCACCGATGGCAGAGCTCCACCGGCGCGTGGATGTATCACGTCTCAGTGGCCCTGTGGGCTGTCACCCAGCTCGGTGCCAGAGATGTATCCGAGCCTGCGGACACCGAGTTCGACGCCCCGTCGTCGCATGTGAGGCCGATCGACGGCGTCTCCTACCGAGGAGTCCCGCTCACCCGACACCGGGACGCGATCATCCGCGCCCGCACCGGCCGCCATCTGCCAGCGCCACCAACCCTGAACGCAGCCGACAACGCGACGCTTTGGGGCGTGGAGCGGGAGCGGTACGCCTACGACGCCACCGGGCCGCGCCGCACCCGCCTCCACACCGCGGACTGCCCCATCCACTCAGGCCCCTACGATCTCACCACCGCGCAGGCGCTCCAGGCCGCCGCCCAGCCAGGGGCCGCCGTGTGCACCCTGTGCGACGCCGGCAAGACGCTCGCGCGGCTCCGCCCCGGTGCATCGCCGGGTCCCCAGGACGACGCTCAGCGCGCCGGCGACAGCCGCCGACGTTCGGCAGGCGGGAGGAGAGCGTGATCGACCGGACCATCGAGCGCGACGCGGTCGAGATCGTCCCCGAGGATCTGCCGACGAGGCCCGTCGCCGCGGTGCTGTACGACCAGCTCGTCGAAGTCCGACTGGGCCTCGGCGGGCAGCGCTGGAGGGGGCTGGCCTCTGAGCGGCGCGACTATGTGGACGGAAGGACAGCGTTCCGCGTTGACATCCGGCCGCTGCTGCCGGACGGCCGTCTGGGCCGCTGGCGCACCCACACCTGGGTCTGGGCCGACCCGCACGCCATGATCACCCGATCCTTCGGCACAAGTCCCGTCGAATACCCGGCCCGCCCTGGTGACGCTGAACGTGTGCTGCACGGACCGCCTCAGGGCGACGCGATGATCCTTCCGCTCATCGAGCACTTTGCGCCGGACCATCAGCCCGTCCGGCTGCACGTCAAAGTGGGCGGCGAATGGCGCGAGGCCAAGGCCTTCCGGCGATGGACCGACCCCGACGGCGCGGTCTCCGTCCAGGTCAAGATCTGCCTCATCGAGGACGGATGGCCGATGGACTACTGGCGCCGCTACCACTGGAACCCAGCCGCCATCACGGAGGACTCCAACAGCGGTGTTCGGAACGTCTGATGCCGTGGAGTCTGGCGAGGGGCAGCGGTCAGGGGCGCCAGGTGCGCAGGAGTTCGGCGATGCGGGCGGCGGGCCGGGCGCTATCGGGGGGGCATGGGGCGGCCCCCGACACCACGCGCGGGCGGGTGACGGGGGCCGAAAGGCTAGGACGGGGCCAGCGGAAGCGGTCCGGGAAACGAGGTGGGTAGTAGTCACCGCTCCCCCGGGCCGGGGTCGTGGTTCAGGCGTTCTTGGTCTGCTCAGCGTCGGACGCAGCGGCAGCGGCCTCTGCGGCATCGACCATGTCCAGGGTGACGCCGAACTGCCCGAGCGTCTCGTGGTCCACGGTCACGTCGCCGCGCCGGATCGCAGCAGCAAGGTTTCCGAAGTGGTTGGAAAGGGTGTAGAGCTCGAAACCCTTGGAGAAGCCGGAACCGTAGCCGGTGCCGTACTCAGTGACGGGCCGATGAGCGAGGACGTACTGGGTGCCGTCGGACGTCATGCGGGCGTCTTCCATCAGGTCCAGGCAAACGGAGTAGTTCTGGCTCGCGCAGTACAGCCGCCTTACGCTCAGCCGGTCGCGACTCACGGAGTAGTGCCACAGTTCCGCCGCGATCATGAATGCTGAGTCGTCCGGCTCGGTCAGGTCCTTGCGTGTCATGGTCAGCGCTCCGTGTGATCGTCAATGAGTTGGTGCTTGAGCCGGTGCGGGTCGTGTAGGGCGAGGCGCACTGCCGCGCCAGGGGGGAAAGCCCTGGACGCCGGTCGCCAGCGGAGTGTGAAGCGGCCAGCGGCCCGAGAGAGCGAGGGTGGGTACCGCTCTCCTGGAGCGGCGCCCCACACCATGGACCGGTCGGCAGCAACAAACGCAACCAAGCGCGGCAATGCGCGGGCGCCGCGCCAGGGTGGCCATGGGTGCTCTCGCTGCTAGTCGGGAATGAAGAAGACGCGGCGGGCGACGTCGGGAGGTGGCTGTGCGGGGAGGACCTGCTCGGCCAGGTCACGTACCCAGTCAGGCACGCCGTCGGGGAACTGCACGGGGTGGAAAAGGGCCCGGCGCGTCCGTGCGGCGGTCGACGACCCTGCGCCCCCGGATAGTGAGCGTCTCGACCTCCCAGCGGACCGTGCCGGGCGCGTCCTCGACGGGGTACGGGCGCACCTCGGCCTCGAACTCCTGGGCGCGCATGGTGTGCTCGCTGTCCCAGCCGGTGGCGAGCAGCCTGGGGCGGCTGATCGTGCCGGGTACGGTGAACGTGACTTCGGGCGTGCCGATGCGAATCTTCACTCTGTGGGCTCCAAGTCGGTGCGGTGATTGGTCGGCGGGTGAGGGTAAGGTGTGCGGGAGTTGATGCCACCGCCTCCCCGGGCCGGTGCCGCACCATGGCCCGGCGGCCGGCAAGACCGGCAACCATGTGGCAGCGAGCGGCTGTTGGACAAGCTGCGGCCCCGCACCCCTGCGCAGATGCCGGGGGCGGGGCCGAGAGTGCGGTCACATGGGTTGTCCCTCGTCGTCGATGAAGTCACCGTTGGTGTTGCGTGCGGGGCGCGGTTCCTTGGAGCGTGCAGCGTCGACTGCTTCGTCGTGAAGGCTCAGGGCAGCTGCCTCCGTTCCCATCTGCTGGCCCCAGCCGATGATCCACGTGTCGCCGAGCCGCATTCCGTGGTGCTGCTGGCCGGTGGAGTCGTCGTAGATCGTGGTGTCGTAGCTGGAGGTGTCGGGGTGCAGGAGGACGGTGTTCACGGTGAGTGTCGTCGTGGGGGTGGTGACGTGGGTTTCACGGACGAGTTCGCCGACGGTCCTCGGGTCGGTGTTCATGATGTCGGGCTTCCTTCTTCCTTCACGGGCTGTGGTTGGCGGCGGAGCAGCGAAGGGCGGCAGCGGGCGTTGAGGCACGCAGCTCACGTGATCAGGGCGGGCCGGGTCGCCTTGCTCATGCGGCGCACGGTGGTCGTGCGGCCGGGAGCGCGGGACAGCGTGATGCGGTCGGAGTGCTCATGGCCTTCGGCGTTGCAGTGGTCGGTCGGCCAGGTGTGCGCGGCCTGCTCGGGTTCGGGCAGGTCGCGGAAGTCGCCGTCCAGTGAGGCCCTGCCGACCGGTCCCCTGGCTCCGCATTCGCGGCACCGGTAGAAGAGGATCTCCGCGTACCTGTCGGGGGCAAAGCCGAAAACGGTGAAGGGGTCGGCTTGTGTGAGGGCCTCGTCGGCGGTCATGGGGGTGTCAGTCATCCACCTGCTCCTGATCCTTTCGATGACGGTGGCGGCGCTGGCGCCGCCACCGGGTGGGGTCACCGTCAGGGCCCGGCGGGTT
This sequence comes from Streptomyces sp. NBC_01142, assembly GCF_026341125.1. NCBI lineage: Bacteria > Bacillati > Actinomycetota > Actinomycetes > Kitasatosporales > Streptomycetaceae > Streptomyces > Streptomyces sp. NBC_01142. Next base: position 49,139 of record NZ_JAPEOR010000008.1, on the reverse strand, counting down.
AGCACCACAAGTAGGCGGCCGGGGCACCGGGGAGGTGGCGCCAGGCGCGGCCACACGGGCAGGGCGAGGAGGCCGGGCTCCGGCTACCGCTGGGCGGGCATGGAGCAGCCCCCGGCACCACGCGGGTGACGAGGGCCGGGCTCCGGGGGCTACGGACGGGTTCCGGTGTGGCGGTCGGGCACGATCCGAACGGTTCGGCGGGGGTCGACATCACGCCCCCTGGGCCCGTTGACGTGCGCCTTGACGGGGACGCGGACGGGTTTACATTCGCCGCCTGCTTCGATGATGGCGCGGTGCTGGTGCGGGTTCGGGCAGCGGTTCTGGTACTTCTGCGAGACCTCCCAGCGCAGGGTGTCGTCCTTCCAGTTCGACCCGGAGGCATCGGCGGTGCCGTCGGTCGGCCGGGGCTGGCCGGTGGCGGCAGTCGGAGTGTGGGCGGATTCGCGGATGATGCGGATGGGGCGCTTGCGTGCCGGGCGCCGGTTGTTCTTGTTCTTCCGGTTTCGGCCGGTGTTCTTGGTGCCGGTGTTGGTGTGCTGGGGGACGTTCACGATGTCCTCGTCCGCTGCGTCGACCGCCTCCGGGCTGTCGGGGTCGTCGGGGGCGTCGGTGGGGCGGCACAGGTCCCAGAAGGCGAGCAGCAGCGCCAGGATGGTGGCAGGCCCGGGGGCACCGAACAGGTCGGGATTGCTGTAGCCGTTGAGGACGTCGCCGTGCAGGGTGGCCAGGCCGTTGGGGCAGTACGGGCTGAGGGGCAGTTTGGTGGTGGCGGCCAGCAGGGGTGGCAGGCTGGTGGGGATCAGGCGCGTGTCGGTGATGGTCTCGAAGTCCACGGTGAGGTCGTCGCCGGTGCCTTCCATGTGCCAGGCCAGGCCGGAGAGAGGGTGCAAGCCGTCGAGGTGGATCGGGGTGGGGAAGTAGACGAGTCCGTCGCGGGCGCGGGCGATGTCTTCAAGGTTGCCGACTGTGATGCTGTCGGTGGTCAGGAACGGGTGTTCGGTGATGCGCTGGCCCATGCTGTGGGGGGCGACCCATACGTCGCTGGTGCGGTACGCGGCGGCGTTGTTGTCGCACAGGGCGAGGTAGTGGAGAGCTGCGTCGTGGGTGAGGTCCTGTGCGGTGACCGTGATGAACATGGTCCGCAGGAGGTCCATGCCGCAGGGGATTCCGCGTAGCGGCTTGCCCCAGAAGTCGGCGAGTTGGGTGCGGAGTCGCTCGGCCTGGTGGGCGCGGGCTTCAAGGATGGGGGCCGGAACGGCTATGGGTGCGGGGCCTGCGGTGGTGTGCGGCATGACGGGGCTCCATGGGTTGGCGTGGTCGGTGGCCGAAACCGTGGAGCGCAGCGGGCCAAGGGGCGCAAGGGAGCGACCCGTTGACGTGGAGCGGCAGGTGCCGTTGGCGCGTTGGCGCTGCGTGAATGCGGGGCGGCACACCCCCTTGGTGGTGCGGGGCGCGCACCCTTGACCCGGAGCGAGCCGGACAGTGGGCGGCCCCCGGCGTGCGCTGGTGGCGTGCCGGGGGCCGTGGGGCGTAGCTCAGGTAGGTCGGAGCGGTTCCGGGTCCTCCTGGCGGTTAGTGGAGTCGACGCGCATCTTCACGGTCTCGCTGCCGATCTCCTCGCCGTCCATGAGGTAGCGCTCCTCCGCGTCTTGAGCGGAGGCGGCGGACAGGGTGAAGGTGATCATCTCGGTGCGGAACACGGTGACTTCGTAGACGTCCCTCGGATCTGGGCGGTCACCGTCATCGGTCTGGTTGCGCAGGCCCATGGAGGCTTCGATCTCCTCGGCCTCGGCGTCCGCGTCCTGGGCGCATGCCTCGCACGGGTCAATCTCGATGCACTCCGGCGGGCGGTTCCCATTGGGGCACGTCAAACCGTCCCCCTCACCGTCCCCTTCGTCTGCGGAGTCCTCCGACCGGTCCAGGAGGACCAGGACGTCGTAGGTGAGCAGCGGCGGGCGGGTGCCGTGGCTGGAGGCCAGGGTGCGCGGTTCGCCATCGGCATGGGTGAGGAAGGTGGTGACGGCGGTGCGCAGCTGCTCGCGCTGCGCGGCGGTGGCGGTGTGCTCGGCGAGCGCGCGGGCGTCGGCGACGGCGACCGAAGCGGGCTCGCCCCGGTAGACGCCGAGTCCGTACGCGATGCGGTGCCTCATGGTGTCGGTCCATGCGCGCACGCGGCGAGCGGCGGTGTCCGCATGGGGACGGACACCTGCGGTGATCTCCGCAAGGCGTACGTCGTGGCGCTTCGCGTCGGCTTCCTCCTGGTCGGCAACGACGCGGGCCTCGGACTGGCGGATCACGTCACGCATTCCGGAGTCCTCCCGGTCGCCGGCGGCGCGGGCGGGCAGCTCCTGGCCGGCGGGTGCCTGCCCACGGGTCTCGCCGGTGCGGGCGTTTAACTCCGTGATGGTCTCGGCTCCAGCGGCCCGGACGACGGTGTGGGCAGCGCCGTGGTGCTTGATCCGGTTCGTCGCGTCAGTGTCGCCGTCGTCGGCATCACTCGTTTTCAGCTCCATCGCGTAGGCGATGTTCGTCAGGAGGTCGCACGCCTGCGCGCGGGTGAGCGTGAGCACGTGGCGGCGACGGCGCTTGCCCTCGGCGTCAGTGAGCGTCGACAGCTTGGCGGACGCAATCTGGTCGTACAGAGCGGCTTGGTCGGTGTCGTCGGTCTCGCTGCGGTGTTCCCAGTCGGTGAGGTAGGCGGCACACTGTCCGGGGGTGAGGTGCACGGTGATCGTGGAGGCGGGCTGGGCGGACATGAGGTGGATTCCTTCCGGTGCGGTGCGGCGGCTGCCGGGGACGTGTGTGGACGATCGCGGCGCGGAGGGATAGCGGCGCAACGCGCGCGTTGTGGTGGCACGGCGGCGCCCCCGGACACCACGCGGAAAGGCGGGGCCGGGGGCGCTGGTCGGAAGCAGCCGGGGTGGTCAGAACGGCAGGTCGCTACTGGGCCACAACGATGTGAGCCCTCACGCCGGGGTGCGGGGCGAGGGCTCACACAGTTCAGGGTGGGACGGCGGGGCTAAGCCTCCATCTCGTGCGGGCAGTCGCAGCATCCGCCACGGTCGTCGGAGCCGGGCTCGGGTTCGGGCTGCTGGTCGGGGATGGTGTTGATGAGGGCATCCCGGAAGTCGCGCAGGGCTCGGACAGCCGCGCCTTCTGCGTCGGTTGGCCAGATCGGATCGTGGCCGCGGGCCGTGCCGAAGTCCCCGTTCTCGTCCAGGAGCTCAAGGGCCGCCGCGACAATGGTGATGGCGGCCGGATAGTCGGTCACGGGGCCGGTGAGGGTGTCCGGGTCGGGGGCAGGCAGGACCGGGGAGCGGTACGCGGGATCGTCGGTGACCAAGGCGCCCAGGACGGCGACGGCCAGGGCCCAGGCGGGCCCACTCGCGGCACGGTCTGCGGGGATCAGGGCAAGGGCGGCATCGGCGGCGTCGCTGTGGTGGTGGGAGCGGCCGATGCGGGTCTCGGCGGTGATGCTCCCCCCGAGGTGCAATACGCCCTCGAGCGTGCCCGGCTTGTGGTCAGGGGCAGGCTGCCAGGACCATGCGGCCGTCGTGGTGGCGAGGCGTTCCAGCGCAGTGTGCCAGCGAGGGCCGGTGTAGCCGTCGGCGCACAGGAGGATCGCGCCGGCGTCGAGGTTGAAGGTGATGGTGCCGCTGATCGGGCTGTTGCGGACGCGGCGGTCCTGCTCGAAGAACACCAGGCCGGTGGCCTGGTCGGCGTGCGTGCGCATGGAAAGGGATGGCTGGGCGGCCATGAGCGCGGTGTAGAGGCCGTTGAAGGTGCCGCTGGCGGTGAGTGTCTGGTGAAGGTCGTTGGGGGTGAACACGCGGGTCCTTCCCTAGTTGAGAACCTGCCGGTCGGTGAGTCGGACGGCGGGTGCGGCTCCGTGGTGAGGCGGGGCTGCGGGATGGACCGTGGGCGAGGCGTGGGTTAGCCCCGCAACCCGCCGCGGCCGGGCACCGGAGGCGAGGGGGCCCGCACGGCGCGGGGACGCAGGTGGGTCGATGCGGTGGCGTGGAGTGGGCGTACGGCGAGGCCCGCCCCCGAATGGGGGCGGGCCTTGGGGGAGCTGCCGGGGCGGCGCGGGCCTAGCGGATGGCCGACCAGTTGACCTTTTCCGCGCCAGCGGCGAGTTGCTCGAACGCGGCGAACACGGCCCTGCTGCTGGGGAAGCCGAACAGTTCGTCGGTGTCGGTGGGAGTCAGGCCCAGCAGACGGTCCGCGATCTCCCAGACGGTGCCGGACTCGCTGTCCGTGGACGCTTCGAACTCCGGCTCCCGGTCTTCGTCGTTGCCACTGACGCGCTCGATGGCGTAGCCCGAGAGGTAGACCACGATGCCGGGTACGTTCAGCGTGACCCCGTGCAGAGGTACGCGCGCTTCGAGCCGGTTGGTGCCAAGCAGCACCTCGTCGATTACGAGCAGGTTCGTGCGCTGCTTGATGGTGCGCAGGACCTTCTGGACCAGGTCACGGTTCACGGTCGCTCATCTCCCCTTGGTGGGTTGGCTGGTTGTTGGATGTCGCCGTGACCATGGCGGGTGCGGCTGTTAGCCGCGCAAGATGCTCTACAGAAACGCGCACGGCCCCGCCCTTGAGGGCGGGGCCGTGCGCTGCGGGTGAGGGCCGGGATATCAGGCGGCTGCGGCGGCGTTCTGTGGTTGCGGCTCGGCGGCATGGGTCTGGGTTGCAGGCTGGTTGGTGGCCTGCCGCCGGCCGACGGGAGTGAGGGTCTCCCGGTGGTCTGGCGTGATGAGTGCGGTGACGCTGTCACGCCAGTTCGGGATTCGGTAGTGGCTTCTGCCGATGGTCAGGAGGCCGTGAGTGCTCCGGCCGCGGCGGGTGTACGTGAAGGTGTCGCTGCGAGTGCCGTCGGTGAAGGTCAGGGTGTGGGTGAGGCGGACCCGGACGCCCGGCTTCAAGTGCTCCCGCAGCAAGTCGCGTTGGGCGTGGTAGTCCCGGCAGTGCGCCCGCCAGGTGAGCGCGTCCTCATGCGTGGTCGGAGTCAGCGCGTTCAGCACGGACTTGGGCGCCCTGTGGTCGCCCGGCAGGCAGGTCTCGCTCATGTCCTTGTAGCCGAAGTTAAAGAGGGGGTCGCGGGACCAATGGGTCAGGGCCACGTACGCGGTGACCTCGCTGGTGGTCTCTTCGCGGATGGCGGCATAGAAGACGCCTGCGACGGTCCCGTGCGCGATGATCTTGAAGCGGGGGTTGAGTTTGGCCCCGAAGTGTTCCACGTCGGTCTCGGCGTTCTTCTCTCGCCGGTAGGTGGTCCATCCCATGGGGGTGCCTCTCGGTTCAGGGGCCGGTTCTGTTGACTGGCCACGGGCAGAGCCTGAGATGGAGGGGTGTAAGCGGCGCAATGGCGGGAGTGCGGGTTCCGCGACTCCGCTGGTCACGGGAACGGCCCGCCTCCGGCCTCGGGCCGGGGCGAGCCGTGTATGAGCAGAGTGCGCGGTCAGGGGGAGGCGGGGCCGCAGCCCAGGAGGGTCTGGGGCCCTATTCCGCCGGGTGGCGGGGCGGGACGGGGAAGAGGGCGCGGCGGCCGGGGGCGGCAGGTGGTTGGCGCCGCGCTCGACGCCGGGGAACTGGCGCTGTCCACTGGCCGTCACGTACGAGTGAGTGTGTCGGCCACGAACGCGACGCCGCTCCCTGCCCCGGGGCGGGACAGGGAGCGCTCGTGGTGCGGGGTCAGCGGGCTGAGCTCGTGGTCTCCGTGAAGATGAAGCCGCCGGTGGACTTCTGCCAGGAGAGAGCGGCCTCCGTGTCCCCCGCAGCGGCATACTCCTGGTGGCGGCGGCCGTGTCGTTCGGCGAGGGAAACCATCCAGGCGACCAGTGCGGCCGAGTCGGCGGCGTAGTTGCCCGTGGCGAAGTCGGGGGTCTCTTCGGCGTACGGGGGCTCCTCTTGCTGCATCCAGTGCGCGCCGAGGGATCCGTGCTCTCCGATCGGGTGGTGGTTGGAGACCTCCGCTCCGTAGCGGTCGGTGCCCGACCATGTGACCTCGGAGTCGTCGGCGAAGGTGTAGCGCGCGTAGGTTCCCGCGCTGTCGCCCCAGCCTCCGCAGGCGATGCCTTCGGCGGCAAGTCGCCGGTACACGGACCGGGCGATGATCTGCCGGACGACGATCTCGTTGCTCTTCTCCACGGGCGCGGTCCAGCACTCGCGCCCGGTGTAGCGGAATTCGGCGGTGCCGGTGTCGCCGTTGTACTCGACCCACGGAAGCGGGTCCCCCTGGCTCCGCGGCTCGTAGGCGACGGGGATGCCGTCGGCGAATCCGGCCATCACGCGCAGCATGGGCGGGCGATCCTGCGCATCACCGTGGTGCTGGCGGTGAGCCTGGTAAGCGTGGTCGCGGGCTGTGATCAGCTCGCGGGTGTATTTCCGGCGCTTGGTCATGGTGGTGTGCCTCTCGCATCCGGCTCGGTGGTCCCGGGCGTCTGTGGGTCCCGGTGAGCGGCACATTGGGCGAGCGCCCGGTTAGGACCGCAACCGGCGGAGGACTGCCGCAACGTCGGGCGGCCCGCCCCGGGACTGAGCCGGACGCGGCCGCGGCGGGGCACGATGGGAGAGGCGTCTGACCTGCTTGTGCTGGCTAGTCGCAGGAGTCGGGGCGCTTGGGGTAGGGCTTCAGTTCCGGGTATCCGAGGGTGACCCGGTCGCGCTCACGCTGGTTCTTACCCAGCCGGAATATGTAACGAAGCTCTGTGGACATACGCTGTGTTGCCTCATGTCGTGTTGGCAGCAGGCACGAACCGCCAACGTCACGGACCCCGCCAGCCGCCGGAGCACCAAGCCGCAGATCGAGCGGCAACTTCGGCGCGGACTGGCAACCGTGGTGACCTCCACCGGCTTTACGCCGCGCGGGACTTGCTACTCCATGTTCCGGGGCCGGTCTTCGCGCGGCTGCCGTGGGATGTACCGCGTCTCCGCGTACCGCTTGCTACAGGTGCCACCCTGTCATCGGGTTGGTGCAGCTCAGGTAGAAGTACGCGGCCTACACGCTCCTTTTATCGATGGCCAACGGTGAGACCAGGTGCCGGACGGTACTGACGCCGCCCGGCACGGCTAGGTTGTCAGCGACCCCTGCGCGGCCGGCGCCGACGGGCCGCAGTGGGAATCTGCAGGAGGAGTCGAGTCCTTCGCGCTCTCGGCAAGGAGCTGCTTCACTCGCGTGGTCGGCACTCTTGTCGCCAGGGCGATGTCACGCAACGTTGTCCGCCGCAGAGCAAGGGCAGCTACCGCTTCGTTCAGGGCTGCCGTGTAGGCGTCCTCGACGGACCGCAACTTCTCCAGCTCCGGCGTCATCGGGATGATCGTGATCTCTGCGGCCACGCCGACGAGTTCGAGCCCCTGCCTAGTGTTTTCGCGCGCCGCTTTCAGCGTCCGCCCGTGCCCATACACCCCGTGCTCGGGGATGTTCACCACCCAGGCCCTCCCGCGCCTGCTGGCCCGGCATTCGATGGTCTCGCTCACGTGGCACTCCCCATGTCGTCGATTACCTGCTGCACGACCATGTCCGGGATGGGGGTAGGCAAGGCCACCTGCCGACCTCCGATCCGGTACAGCGTGTGTGTTCCGCTGCTGCGGACCGCAGTGACGGTGAGCCCCAGCTGACGGGCCGCAGCGCGGATGCGCAGCAGTGGGCCTTCCTCCGACCCTGCGCGGAGTCCTGCGGTGACCTCCTGGGCCTGCTTCCACTCCTGCAAGCTGACCACCGGCTTGTGCACGATCTCTGGCGACCACACCCACTTCGAGACCGGGTTCAGTTTGGAGTATCCGTCTCGGCCGGTGCGGGGCGACTTCCGGTTGTACACCTGGTATCCGGTCAACTTGGGGTTCGCGATCAGACCCTCTACCAGGCTGTGCGTCCACCGGCCCTCGATCGGGTACCGGTCGGGATCCGAAGACAGGATCGTGATGATGTCCGCGGCCTTCAGATGCTCCTCCCGTCGCAGGCGGCACAGTTCCCAGGCTGCGTCGAACCGGCGGGGGTCGGCATGCGGAACAAGCTTCCGCTTCGGCCGCTCCGCGCCGAACCGTCCCTTCTCCCGCACCGGGGCGTTCAGGTCGATCACCGTGGTGTAGGGGTAGGGCGGGTAGCCGTGATTCCAGCCGTTGATGGCGTGCTGGATCTGCCCGCCCATCGACATCTCCATCAGCGTCGTCCTGTAGATCTCCGCGTCGACCTGGCTGTACCGGCGGGTGCGCAGCCTCCCAGACTCGGTGCCGCCGACCGGCTCATTGGCGTACACCACCTCCACCCCGATTCGCTCCAGCTCGTGCTCCACGGTGAGGCTGGTCAGCATGGCGCGTGCCACACGGTCGGACCGCTCCGCCAGGACGTGTGTGACGCTCAGTTGCTCGGCTCGGTCCACCAGGTCCTGGAGTCCGCCGTCCCGAGGGATAGGAACGGCGAGCGCGTCGTACATCTCCTGCGACCCGAGGCCTCGTAGCTCCGGGGGAAGCATTCCGGATTCCACGTCCCAGAAGTACGCGGCAAACTTCTCGCCCACCTCCAGGCGTTCGGAGGCGAGGGCCACTTGCCGCGGGAGGGACGAGGCGGGGTTCTGGTTGTCCTTAGTGGAGACACGACCGACGAATACCGGGCGGCGGGGACGCATGTCCGTCTGACTGAAGTTCGGCAGGTCAGTGAGATCGAGGGGTGGTCCGAATGATGAGCGCATGACATTCCTGTGGGTTGCGAGTTCGGCCGGGCGGTCGTTGGGGAGAGCGGGTCTTGATCAGTCGCCCTCGGCCCATCCGTTGCTGCGCCCCATGGCGATGGTGCGCTGCGTGACGAACTCGACCGGCCAGGGAAGCGTCAGCGGCCGGTGCCTGCGTCCGTCGGCGGGCCGGTGGACCATGCGGCGGGTTGCGGGACGCCATTCATGAGCCTCGGGCAGAACGCCGCGGCCGTCCCGCCGGGCGGTGGTCTCGATCGCATAGACGTCCCCCTGCCTGCGCACGCGCCGCCCCGCGGCTTCGGCCTTCACCACGGCGGCGGGCGTGAGCCAGGTCAGGCCCTCGGCCACGGACGTGACGGTGCCCGATACGCGAACGGCCCACGGGCTGGCGTCGTCCTTCCCGTACAGGTACGCCAGGTCGACGTACCGCGGCTTGACGCGCTTGCCGTACCAACGCCACCCGGACGCGCGGATCAGGGCGATTTCGTCCGTGCGCTCCACGACGAGTAACGGCGTCGCACGGTTCTCCCCCTCGATGTGGGTCTCTCCGCCGCGCCGGACGATCTCGGCGACCGCGTCGGCGAGGAACCGGGCCTTGGCCCGCTCCTTGACCGGCGGGACCGGAGCGAGGGCCGGGTTTAGTGCGGCGCGACGCCGACGGAGCTGGGTAATGGCGGTCTTCGAGCGCTGGCCGGGCATGTCGTGGCGGGCCAGGTGACGGGCGAGAGAGCCAGCGGTGAAATCCAGAATTGCGGGCTGGGACATGGGTCTTACTCCTTGTCGACGGGTGCGCCCGGATGCGGGTGCCAGGTAGCGGATGGGCTGGGGCGGTCGTGCGCACCGTCAGGGCCGAGGGTGGAAGGCTGTCGCCCTCGGCCCTGACGGTGCGCAGCGTGGGTGGTTAGTCGGTAGCGCGGTAGGGGTGGCCCACCTGTGGCTCCGTCCCGTCGGCGTGGACGTTGTGCGGCCACCGGCACGCGACGGTCTCGATGTGCACTCCGGGGTGCTCCTCACAGCGGACCCGGCTGTTCGGGGTGACCGCGGGGAGCGGGATCGGGATGACCACGGTTGGCACGGACCCAAGTTCGGCTTCGTCGTTCGCGTGCTGCTCCAGGGCGGCGGAGAGCCTGGTGTCGCGGATGTTGAGGGTCTGGGTCTCGCCGTCGTGGTGGGTAACGAGGGCGGTGCCCTCGTAGCTGATCCAGCCGGAGGTGTCCCTGCTCGGCTCGACCGTGACAGAGGTGACGGCCTTGCCTGTGGATTCACGGTATTGGAGGGCTTCCGAAGCGGCGGAGGTGAGCTCGCTGATTTCCATGGTCAGTTCTCCTGGTCCTTGTCTCTCGCTCCTGGCAGCCATGCGCGGAGCGACTAACAAATGTTGCATATACTCTACATCAATGTGTTGAATATATGCAACATTTGGGAGCTCGGATACGGTGTGGTCATGCCGAATGCGTCAACCGCCTCCGCTTCCACTCCCGACGTTGTGGCCCGCCGTCGGGCGTTCGGGCTGCGGCTACGGCAACTCCGCACCAGGGCCAAACGCACGCAGGCCAGCGTTGCCGCGGAGGCGGGGGTGGACCGGGCCTTCTACGTGAACGTCGAGAACGGGAAGAACAACATCTCGCTGGACAAGATCTTTGCCCTGGCCGACGCCCTGGAAGTGGATGTGGCGGAACTGTTCCGCGGTCTGGTCATTCTGCCGGCAGATCCGGAACCTCATTCGTAGCGCGGCCTACCGGGGGCCGGGCCACCTTTGTGGTGCGCGAGGGGTGAGCCGCGTTGATGTACCGCATCGCGGTATGGGTGCTGATGCCGAACGGGCGTATCAGGTGAAGCGGGTCATCGACCTCGACCGCCTCGTCTCAAACTCAGTATCGAACCCGCCCTCGCTGCTCGGAAGGTACGCGCGATGTTCAGGGGCGACTGCTTTGCCCAGCGTGAATCCGCTCCTGTAGAGAGCTTCCTCCGATTTCAGTTGAGTTTGTCCGGCGTCCTGGCGAGGTTCGCGTAGGCCGGGGAAGAGGCGGGCACCTACGTACGGCGCGGCGCCGACCACTCGACATCGTCGAGGAGCGCGCCGATCCGGCAGTCCACGTATCGGTCGGCGATGGTGAGCCAACGGCGGGCGTGGACGGGCAGGTTGGCGGCTGGGTCGGGCGTCCAGACTTCTCTCAGCCCACTGGACTCGGTTGACGACGCGGCGAGTGTGGGCGCGTACGGCGTTGATGCGGTGGCGCCGGTCGAAGGGGATCGTGCCGCGCATCCAGTGCGCTCGATTGATGTCGTCGCACGCCCGGCGGCTGACGTGGAGGAGAGGTTCAAGGTCTACGGTGCCGCTTTTCGCGTGCTCCCGGTGCGCGGCCGCACACTCGAGGATCACCGCCGTGGCGCGGTAGACCAGGCGGAAGTGCCATTGGGGCCGGACGAAGGCATGGCGGACAGTGTCCGGCATCGGGTCGCTGAGGCCGAGGTCGGCGAGCGCGCCCCCCAACTGGTCCGGTATCTGGGTGTCGAGCTGCCGGGCAGTCCAGTGGGCGCTGATGCGGGTGAGGAGCATGGCGCGGGATCCTTCGGCGGTTAGGAGGTAGCGCCTACCGGTTGCGGCTTTCGGTGGCGGCCGACCGGGTGTCAGCGTTGAATCCGAGTGACTTGCAGTACTCGTAGGCGCCCCAGTCCGAGCCAAGCTCATCACTGAGCATCTGGCACCAGATGTCGTGCAGCGGCTCCTCGTTGCCCTTCTCCCAGGCTCCGTCGGCCCATGCGGCGACGATGCGCTCCCAGCGCCTGAGAGTGAATTTGCGCATCCTCTTGTCGGGGCGCCGGTATCGCTCCTGGACGGACGAGTCGTCGGCCGGGTGGATCTCCACCCGGGTGCCGCCGCCGGCATGGAGCCGCTGGAGGAGGTAGCGGGCCACGTTGTGGCGGCGCATCCGCCGGTACGTCTGGTCAATCAGGTCAAGGTTGGCCGGCTTGGGCTCCTGAGTTCCGTCCAGCCACTTCGAGAGGGTCGTGGGGCTCGGGTCGAGGCCTTCGCTGACCATGACGCTGCGGGCGTGGGCGGAGCGGGTCATGTAGCGCAGACGCGCGGTGAGGCCGCGGCGCGTGGTCACAGGGGAGGTGATGCCGCCCGCGAGGGTGTCCAGGACGTGCGCAGCAGCGATGCTGCTGCGCACGCCGGTCGCGCCGTACTGGCTGAAGTTGATATGCCTTCCGGGCACCGCTACGCCTCCGAGTCGATCGTGATCGTCCGCTGGTTCTTGAGTTTGACCTCTGTCACGCCTCGTCCTTCGGGGAAGATGCGACGGCCCCCTGCCCCGACGGCTGCGCGCCAGTCGCCGATTACGTGGAGCTCGTCGGTGCCACTGACCCTAACGACGTGCAGACCGGCGGCGTGCGCCTTGAACGCTTTCTCCCAGAGGTTGGAGAACGCGGCTGAGCGGATGATGTGCATCCAGTCCGGTCGGTGCAGGTCTCGGTTGAAGTTCGAGTCACCCATGGTTGACACCAGTTTCGAGTACATCGCCTTGACGTACTCCCGGGCCACGATGTCGTCCTTGGCGATCGCCTCGGCCCGCACCTCGGTGAGAGCGACGCGCACGTACTCCAGGAGGTGTTCGGTGCTTCCACTCGTCCAGGACTCGTGGATCTCCGGAGGAGCACACAGTCGGCCGTACTTCTCGGAGGCCGCCCGGTTCAGCTGGCGCAAGGTGGGTTCCCCGATCCACAGCCGGCCATCCTCCTCGCGTTCGCCCAGCGGGTTGGGCAGATGCGCGTGCCTCCACTCCCCCGGTGTGACCAGATGGAAGCCGGACCTCTTCTCTTTGATGGTGTCGATGTGGCCTTCGCTGTGGACGAGTTCACCGAGCGGAAGGTGCGTCTTGAGGGCACTCAGGTAGGCGCCGTTGATGTCCAGTTCGTCGACGGTGTGGATGCCGGGCGGCAGGCTGTCCCATGCGCGGCTCCACTTGGGGCGGGCTTCCCAGATCTGATCGGGCTTGTCCTTGGTCGGCTTGTTGAGGATCTCCGGCAGCCACGGGAATTGCACCACGTCGTAGCGGCCGCCCTTGCGGGTGATGTCGAGCAGGTCCATCGCGTGGGGGATGGCCTTGCGGATCAGGAAGGCCTGTGCCGCCTCGAGGTCGCCGTTGTGCTCCTGCAGGGCGTGTTCGATGTTGTTCCGCAGGAATGCCACGCCCGCGTCCTTGGTGTCACTGCGCTCCTGTCGCGGCCGGGCCACCTGCCCTGCTCGGAAGGGGCGCGACCGCGGGGGCTCCTGCGTGGTGCCGGTCGGGGAGGGGGCGGGATCGTGCCTCGCGGGTTCCGCCTGGACTTCGGTCGTCGGTGTCTGCGCCTGGGCGGCCCTCTTGGCTGCTTCGCAGTCGTCGGCGGAGACATGCTGCGGAAACCCTTCGAGCGCGGTCGCGGCCGGGCGCCCGCACAGCACGCAGGCAGCCGGGGTAGGCAGCTCGGTGACGTCGTCGTCTGCGTGGGACGCGGGATCGCCGCTCTTCGACTCGGTTGAGGCCGGTGCGGGGGCGGCTGGCCCCGCACCGGCCGTCCTCGGCGTCCCCTTGGGGGCGGCGACGAGCTCCGTCACCGTGCTTCCCCGACTGCTCGCGTAGGCCTCGCAGGCGGTCTCCGCTCCGGCGAGGAGCGTGAGCGTCGGAATGCCGAAGTGCAGGGCGATCGCGTCAGCTTCGTCGAAGCCCCACGGCGAACGGCCCGACTGGCGGCGACTGACGGCGTAGTTGGGCAGGCCAATGCCGTCGGCCAGTTGGTTCTGCTTCTGGCCGGCGACGGTGAGCAGGGCCTCTACGGATCCTCGCAGGATCTCCAGAGTGCTCTTTGGTGTCTCCAGGGTCTTCGGCATGCGGCCACCCTACCGAGTGAGTTGCCTTCAACGCAACTCACTTGCACTGAAGGCAATTCTTTGGCCGTGTGGCAGCGCTTTGCCTGGTAGCTCACCGCGAGGGCACAACGAGCGGAGGGCCCGCAGGCGGTGTCGACGACGCAGTTCACCCGCTCGTGCTTGTGCAGCGGCCCCCACCATGTCCGGGTTCCACCCGGCGCCTTCGGCTGCTCCCTCATCGGGGCGTCGCTGATGAAGAGGGGGAGGACACCACGGCCTGCTCCACTCCAACTCCGCCCCGCGCGGCCTGGAGCCCGCCCGCCGCTCCCGCGGAGGACATGCGAACACGCCCTGTGTGGGCCGCATGCCAAGACCTCACCACCACGAAGGCCCGGGCCGAAGCCGTCGCGTCGCACGGCGGGTGCCGGTCGGCCGAAACGGCACGACCGCTCCGAGGCGAGCGCTATGGTGTCCCCCGGGCAGAGACTGCTGCCTCCGTCCGCACCAGGTGGCCCGGACCCACAGGTGCATCAGCGGCGGGAAGAGACGAATCGTCACGTCAGTTGCACGGCCATCACTGCGTCTGCCGGCGCGCCGGTCCGGGGAGTCGTGCCGCGGAACGGATGCCCTATGTCCAGGGACAGCAACAACATCCTGCTACGCCAGCAGTACACCGGCGAACCACGCCAGGCAGCCCACGCCTTCTACCAGGCCCGGGGTCTGTACTTCGGACTCGTACCCGACGCCACCGACCCCGCGCAGCAGCTCCTCGAAGCCGCCGTCGTACGCGCGCTTGCCCGACCCCACCCGCAGGTCTCCTCCGACGACACCGCAGGCACCTTCTTCGGGCTGCGGGGTGTCTCCCCGGACGTCGACACGCTCGTGCTCTGGCCACACCCCGACCATCTGACGCGACTGCTGGGCCGCATCCTGCCGGTCCGCACCCCAGACGGGATCGCCGGCGTCGCAGGACTGCGGGCCCGCCCGCACCCCAGCCGCACCGATACGTTGCTGCTGGCCCGCCCCGGCCACCCCGCCCACCTCACGCTGCGCGCCCGGCCCACCGCCCTGAAACAGGCCGAGGCCCACATCCAGTCCGCAGGCATGGAACCGCTGTGGTCCGCGCGGACCCCGCAGCCCGGCGAACAGCAGGCCTGGGACGAGCTCGCCCGCACCCTGCAGACCGCGGAAGCGGCCCTGTGGAGCCGGGCCCTGCGCCGTGCCGGTCTCTACACCGGCCGGATGCCGGACTGGACCTGGTCCGCGCCCGAGCTAGGACAACTGGATGGACCCAAGCCCCGCCGCATCGCCGCGCGAGCTGTCGGCCCGGCGGGTGGTCCCGCACACGGCATCGTCGCGGTGACGACCTCCGCCGGCCAGGCGGGACTCGGCTGCACCACCGCCGCGCTCACCCTGTCCGGCGCCCTGGCCCGCACCGGCGCGCGCGTCGCACTGCTCGGCGCCGACACCCCCAACGGTCTCCACAGGCTCCTCGGCGAAGCGGCACCGCGCCCCGGGGAGTGGTACGACCTGCTGCCCGGCCTTCCCTCCCCCGGCACGCTGCGCGGCATGATCCTGCCTCCCGGCGAGGAGCGCGCCCGCGTCCTGCTCGACAAGGCTGCCCGCGCCTACGACACGGTGGTCATCGACGCCGGATCCACCTTCCAGTTGCGGCACCTGGTCGACCACGCGGACGCGGCCGTCGTCCTGACCGACCTCGACCGCGAGGTGTGGGGGACCACCGAGGTCCTCGACCGGCGACCGGACTGGGTACAGATGTGGGACTGGCTCAACACCTGCTACCTCGCCGCCCGCGCCAGAGTCGGCGACGAACACTCCCGGCTGCTCCACTTCCTGGACGAGATGTTCGAGCTCTACTTCTGGGACCGTTCCTCGGACGGCAACCCAGACGTCTACGACGCCACCAACCCCGAGGACACGAACGCCTGGTGGGACGACTTCGTCCAAAACCCCGAGGGCGAGGACGAAGACGACAGCGAGGACGACACGCTCGCCCTGCCCGAGGACGTCGACGAACAGCTCCTGGGCACCTGGCGCGAGCAATTCCTGGTCTTCCTCACCCCCGAAGGATCCCGCCGCCACCCCCACACCTGGGCCGGCGTGGCCGCCGTGTGGATCGCGCACAACCGCAACCTCCAGATGCCCGGACCGCCCCCGGGCACCACCGAGGACAACACCGTCGTCCAGAAAGTCCTGAGCGAGTCCGCCGAGCTCGCCATCGACCGGTGGGACGAGCGGGCATGGCAGGAACACCACCCACGGTGGGCAGCCGCCGACGCCCGCACCCGCAGCGCCTCCCTCACCCCCTGGCGGCACCTGCTCGAAGAGAACATCCAGCCCGCCGACCCGGCCGAGGCGGCGCGGTTTCTGCGGGCCCATCTCCGCGGTCTCGGCACCATCCCCATCGCGCTGACGATCGCGCACATCGACGACGACCTCGACCACGAGCAGCACCAGCTCGCCGCCGTCCGCGACGCCCTTCGCACCGAGGGCATCGCCACCCTCACCGTCTTCCCGGACTTGCCCGAGCTCACCGACCTGCGGATCGACCTGCACCAGCTGTCACGCCCCTCCGGCCCGGCCGCAGCCGCCGGCAACCGCCTGGCGCTGGTAGTGGCGAATCTGCTCGCGGGCCAGGCAGTCGGATAGGAGCGCACCGCCACCCGCCACTGCTGCACGGACCTGGTGGGTCGTTCAGCCGCTCAGGGCGCGGCCCTGGGTGTGCTGCCGCCGGGGCTCTGGCCAGGGTTGGGCGGATGCTGGTGCTGAGGGCGTTGCGGGGTGGGCCGCTCTCCTGTCGTCGCGGGCAGCGTGCTGGCCGTGCGCAGGACCGTGCTCATCTTGGTCGACAGCTGGCCGATCGCCTCGACGACCTGGGCGACACGCTGCGGGTCCAGTGCGGTGAAGGCGGACGGGCCGTGGACCGGATCGAGCGCGGCAAGCGTCTCGTTCAGGTGGAGCAGAGTGCGCGTCCCGGGAGCAGCAGCTTCTACTGTTCTGGTCCGGTCCGGTGCGGCCGCGCTATCTGGGTTCGCCCATTCCTGCACGGCCCGCGCCCGGGCGGCCGCGGTGGCGGCGGCGGTGAGGTGGCCTTGCTGGTCGAGCTCGACGAGGCGGGCCTGGTCGCCTTCGGCGTCGGGTTGGTCCCGGCTGGGGATCACCGCGGAGACGGAGGCCAGGAGCGGCTGCGCGCGGATGACGCTGGCGTAGACCTGCGCGGCGTGCTGCGCCGCGGCGACCATCCAGTCGTGGTCTTCGGCGCCGGTGACCCGGGCGGTGAGCAGTTCCAGGACGTCCTGGGCCCGCTCGGCGGCCTCCGCGAGTTCGGGGCCGCAGGCGGCGAGCCGGTTCCAGTCGCCGATGAGGACTTCCTCCGTGGCGTTGTCGTACGGGAAGAGGAGGTCGGCTCGGTTGTAGGCGGCACTGGTGCTTTGGGCCTGGCTGCGGATCGCGTCCGCGGCGCGCCAGGAGATCCCGGTCCGCGCGGCAACCTCGGTCAGCACGTCCTGGTCCGGCAGGGCCTCGGTGTCGGAGGTGATCAGGATTCCCCAGGCCCGGCCGGCCTGTTGCGCGCTGTCGAGGGACAGCGGGGTGTGGTCGCGCGGCATCCACCGGATGAGCCACTCGGCCTGGGCGCGCACGAGGCTCTGGGCCTGTTCGGCTGGTTCGCCGTCCAGGAGACGGTTGACCTGTACGTCGAAGCGGGCTGAGTCGAGGAGTTGCCCTGGCGCCACCGGGCCGTCGGGATACTCGATGGTCTGGCGGGTGCGAGAGCGGTCCGTGGTGAACCACTCGATGGCGTTCTGGACGTTGTCTCCGGGCGGCCGGGCGGCGTCACCGCCCGGCCGCCGCCCATCAGGCTCGTCAGCAGCCACGGGGGGCTCCCTTGGGTGTGGCCGCCCCGATCACGCGACGTTCGCCTGTTGCGCGCCGCAAGGGGTGGGCTCCGGGACGGACTGCTCGTGGTAGCGGAGCGCCTCGCGGGTTGCTTGCTGGAACTGCTGGCGGCTCTGGTCGATGAGCGCGCGGGGGTCGAGCGTCTTCTGTGCGGCCGCTTGGACGGCGGTGCTGGCGTCGCGTGCGGTGCGGCGGACCGTCATGGTGACAAGGTGGCCAGCCCCCTGGTCGGCCTCGGGCACTCGGAGCGTGCGGGCGGCGTAGTCGATGCTGTTGAGCTCCTGAAATTTCAGTGGTGGGGCGCCGTCAAATCGGGCTAGTTGGTGCGCCTGCTTGGTCAGGAGCCAGGGGTCCTGGGCGGCATTCGGTGGCAGTGACTGGATGGCCTTGAAGAGGTACCGGTGCTCGGGTTGTGTGAAGTCCTGTTCGGCCAGGGACCGGGTGGGGCCGTCCCTGTGCAGCTGGCCTGGATTCTGCATGAGCGAGATCAGCACGCGGCGCTCGGTTAGCTGGGAGGTGTAGCTCGGTCCCTCGCTCTGTTCGGGTGCGGGCTCGGCGGTCTGGTCGGGTGTGCTGTAGCCGGCGAGGGTGCGGGGCGCAGCATCGAGGCGCTCGGCGAGTTGGTCCAGGGCGTATTCGTTGGTGCTGAGTTCGAGCGCGACCCGGCCCAGGGAGGCATCGGACAGTCCGTAGTCGCGGACGCGTCCTGCCAGGTCCTCGACGGCGGCGGGAATGCTCGGCTCGAGGATGAAGGTGACCGCGTACTCGGCGGCGTTGTCGGGGTTGGGGCTGTAGTCCGGAGTGCTCGCGCGAGCGAGGTAGGTCGCGATGATCTGGTTGGCATTAGCGTCTATGCGTGCCTTGGCCGCCGGGTCGCCGGTGGAGCGGTGGTAGTCGTTGTAGACCAGCCGCGTGGTGATGTGCTGGATCATCGCCGTGGCTCGCTGCTCCGGCGTGAGCTGGGGGTCTCTGGCTGCGGGAAGTGCGATCGCGGGGTCGGGCCCGGTGACCAGCGCATCCCAGATCTCGGCAGTCGAGGGGTCGCCGAAATCCTGGGGTTGGAGCCAGTAGGGCGATGCGTCGGGAGACGACGGGGTGTACCAGAACTGCTGAGCTCGGTCCGGGTTGTTGAGGACAGCTCCGATGACCGCCAGTTCCTTCATCAGCGCGTCGCTGTCGTTGCCACGTCCGCGGGACAACTCGAAGGGGACGTTCTCGACAGTGGAGGGGTGCTGAGCTGCGAGGGTGGTGACGTAGGCGTCGTGCCGTGCGTGCTCCGTGTTGGCCGGCCAGCTGGGCTGTGCCATTTCGCGGACGGCGTTGTGGACGGCCGCCCAGTACGCCGAGTCGTCCAGTGCCGCCTGCGCGCTGGGGTCGCCCACCGCAGCACGCTGTTGGTAGGGGACCGCCATTCTGGCCATGACGGCATCCGCTGTGACCGTCGCGGGATCGGCGTTGGGAAAGGCCCGCAAGCGCTGCTCGATGTCATTGAGTCCGCCGGACAGAAGTGCCGTGTAAGCGGCGCCGATCCATTCGCTCTTGAAGTGGTCGGGCGTGAGCCAGTACTGGGGGTCCGGACGGTTCCAGTCGACGAGTTGGTTTACCGCGGAGCTGTCGCGCAGCAGGCTGCTGAGGACATTTAGCTCGTGCTGCGGCGCCCCATACTGATCGTTGTTCACGCGGCCCCCGCTTCGGGCCGGGCAGGCGGCACTTCGGCGAGCTCGGCGTCCACCGCGGGAGGTGCGACTGCGGGTGCGGTGGCCGCGGTCGCGGCCCGGTAGCGCTCGGCATGGAGGTCGAGTTGGGCGGAGGCGGATTCGTCGAGAGCCACCCAGCCCAGTTCGTTTGCCCCCCACCAACGGTCCATGTAGCGCACCGGGCTGCCCTCGAACCGCCCGAGAGCGTCAGCCTTCCCATCCGCGAGGAGTTGCTCCATCGCCGCGATGGGCATCGGCGCGTTCAGGACCCGCTGCTGCGCCGAGTCCTTGAGGAGCTCCATGCGTTCGGCCCAGGTGACCGTGGTGTTGCCGGGCTCGGCCATGGTCGGCTCCGTTTCGGACGAGGACAGTGGACTCCTGGCAGGCTGCGTCGTGATCCACCGGTCAACAAGCCGAAAACGGGCTGCGGTCCAAGGGGTGAGTGCGATGGGCGCGGAATCTTCGTTCTGCGTCCCATCCGGCGGGAATCGGGCTCGCCAGGCGTACGGAATGGCGTCGGCAGGGGCGGATCGCGAGGGGGTTGCGGGCCTGTGGTTTGACGGCCGGCACGGAAGGTGTGCTTAACTAGATGCGAGACCAGCCATCTCACAAGCTCATCCGACGAGTTGAGCATTCGGAATCTTGCGCCTTCACGGGCAGGTATGGCTGGTCTCTCTTTTTGTTCCGGCACCACCGTCCAGCAAGGGACGGGCCGTCGACCCGCCAGAGGCTGTCGCAGAGTTGCTCAGCCTGGTTGCCTGGACAGGTGCTCGCTGACCAGCAGCGATGAAGAGGCAACATGCAACATCGCGTTTCTTCTTCCCCTCACCCATGCATGGCCCCGAGACTCTGCCCATGCCTCCCGCTGACTTGCGCACCCAGCCCGTTCCTGCCCTGATCCGGACCGTCATCACCAGCTATGGTGACGGCCACCAGGACGCTCCGCGCGGCAACGCACTCCGCGTCGATGCCCGCCCGCTGCGCAGCCCCCCAGAGGATCCCGCCGTCCGGGCGCGGATGCTGCACGCCAACGGCCTCGATCCCCACGTACGCGACTACGTCCTGGCCACCCCTGGCGCAGGCCGGCTCATCGAACGCAGCTTCACCCGGGCGTTGGCGCTCCTGGCTCTGCCCGGCCAGCACCGCGTCGACATCCATGTCCTGTGCGGCGGCGGCCGGCACCGGTCGGTCGTCGTCGCCGAGGAACTCGCCGTACGGCTACGCGCCGTCGGCTACGGCGTCGAGACCGAGCACCGGCACATCGATCAGCCCATCCTCGAATCTCTCGGCAGCCGCACCCACTGACCATGAACTCGCCTCGGTCCGCCTCCCGCCTGCGGTCACACACAGAGCGCCACGATCGGGAGGTCAGGACAGAGGCCGGGTTCCCCCTCGCCGCCGACTCGAGACGGGCGTCCTGAAACAGAACTGCCGCAATGGCGAAGCCCCGCCCGGCGAACGGGGCTTCGCGCGTGCCTACGTACCGGCCAGTTTGGTGCAGTTGTCGCGCGCCGAGGTTGACGGTTGGCCTGGCCTGAAGCCTGGAGCGTCGCCCTGGGGCGGTCTCAGCGGCGCGACCACCTGGACCAGCGCCCGGTTGAAAGGCGCTCGGTGACCAGGAGCAACCCGAGGAACAGGGCGAGCAGCCCGAGAGACTGGGTCAGCTCGACGCTGAGGCCATCGTGAGCGAGGAGCATCAGGCCGCTCACCAGCATCATGATGACGAAGCCGAGAGCGAAGACACCCTGGAAGAACACCGTCAGGCGCCGCATGGTCCTGCCTCCTCTGCCGTCGAAGCTCTTGCGCACGTTGGGGTTGTTGTGCTCGCGACAGAAGACTGTAGCAGTCTGATGATGTTGCTAGGTTGTCAAGGCCCGACGGGCCTTGACTTTCCCTTAGTTGTTGAGTTGTCCGAGCCGCTCGGCGATCTGGGCGCGCATGGTTGCGGTGCGCTCAGGGGCGGCCACTTCCAAGAGCATGTTGACGAGGTCGGAGGCCAGTGGGCCGGCCTCGTGCGGGGGTAGGTGCATCCAGGCCTGGGCGGCGTTCTGGGCCGCCACCTGGGTGCGCCGCTTGCCCGGCCCCAGGCGGTCGAACCAGGCGAGGGCGAGCCATATCCATGAGGCGGTGGCGAAGGCGTACTCGCCGCTCAGGTAGGCAAGGTCGGTCCGGAACTGGGCGGCCTCGAGGGTCCCGGAGGCCGTGTCGCCCTGTTCGGCGGTGAGCTGCTGCAGGATGTCGTCGGCGGCCGCGATGGCCGTGTCGAAGTCGTGGGCGCGGCCGACGGCCTGGGCAGCGGCGAGCCGGTCGAAGAGGCTGCCCTTCTGCTGGCCCGTCTCGGCTGGCGCCGGCTGGGGAACCGCGGGCGGGGTTCCTGCGGCCTGGGTGGTGCCGTCGGGCATGACCTGCATGTCGAAGTGGGCGTTGCTGCGCTCGTCCCGGACCTGGACGAGGACTGGCAGGCCGCTGCCGGCGGCCTCGATGTGGAGGACTTGGACGACGACCTGGGAGGGGTCGACTCCGGCGGGGACGACCTGCGGCTCGTTGTCGATGTGGAGCTGGCCGTCGCGGCTGATGTGGACCTGGTAGCGCGTGCTGGTGTTCATGGTGTGCGGCCCGCGGCATGGTGTCGCGGGCACTCCTCCTTCAGGTGGTCAGAGCGAGAGTCCGTGGCTGCGGAGATAGGCGACGGGGTCTATGTCGGATCCGTACGCGGGGCCTGTGCGGGCTTCGAAGTGCAGGTGCGGGCCGGACGTGTTGCCGGTGGCACCGGAGATGCCGATCTGCTGGCGGGCCTTGACGGTTTGGCCCTTGCTGACGGTGACTTTCGAGAGATGTCCGTACTGGGTGTATTTGCCGTCACTCATCTTGATGACGACGTTGTTGCCGTACGCGCCGCCCCATCCGGCTTCGACGACGGCGCCGGTGCCGACGGCCTGGACCTTGGTGCCGGTGGCGACGGGGAAGTCGATGCCGGTGTGGCTGCCGGAGGACCACATGCCACCGCCGGCCTTGTAGGGGGTGGTGACGCGGGAGTTCTCCACGGGCAGCCCCCACCCACCCTTGGCGCCGGTGGAGTTGGCGGCGTTCTCGACGGCGTCGCACCCGGAGGTGGTGGAGAGCACGGCCTTCTTGCCCCAGCTCTTGACCACGAGCTCACCGGCTGTCTTCTCCCACTTCGCGTACGCGTCGGGGAAACCGGAGCGCTGGACGTTCTGGGCGGCCTGGGTGAGCGGCTTGGTCTGCCATTTGCCAACCTTGGCCAGGCGCTCGAAGAAGGAGTTGCTCGCGTGGATCGGGTCGGTGACCTGCGCGACAGTGCCCCAGCCCTGTGAGGGGCGCTGCTGGAAGAGGCCCTGGGAGTCGCGGTCTCCGTGCCGGATGTTCTTGAGCATCGACTCCTGGATCGCGGTGGCGACACCGATGACCGCCGCGCGGGGCGGGAGGCCGCGGCTGCGCGCGACGTTAGTGATCACGCTCGCGTTGCGCTTCTGCTCCTCCGTCCAGTTGACGCTCTGCTGCTTGCCCTGAGGGTTCAGGGGCACCGTGACCTGTCCGCCGGCCTCTGCGGCCGGTATCTCCTGTTCCTTACTGGCCACCTGCACGGCCGAGCTGCTGGGTGTGCAGGAGTCCTCCCAGTCCGGTCCGTCGTCCGGCTTGCCTCCGCCCAGCATCAACGGCAGGCAGAGCGCTCCAATGCACATCGCCGCGATCCCACCCCCGGCAACGCGTATGGCTGTGCTCATATCTCGATCCCCAGTCGTCGATGCGCATCCCGCCACGAGGGACGGAAACCGCAATTCCCGTGCCATGGGGTGAGCCCGTTTAGCCGGGCGTCCCAGGGCTGCGAATGCGCCACTACATAGCCGCGCACTGCGCGGCTAGCGTCTGCGCCGAGTGAAAGCAGCAGGGAATCGACAACTCGCGCTGAATTCTAAGGCATTGAATTGCGGATGCGCCAACGCATCTGCGGGGGAGGTGTTTTAGCCGCCTCCCTATATTCGGCTGGGGATTATTCGGCGTGACGCTCGAATTTCTCGCTGTCGACGACCGATTGTCCAGGTCCGCCACACGGGCTGGGGCAGGCTTTCGCAGCCTGGGAGGGATTCGTGCAGGTAACACAGCAAGTGGTGCAGCTCGCTGCAGACGGCGGCATCGGCACCATCACAAACGGGATTAAGCCCGACTGGGCGGTATTTGGCGCCATCGGGACCAAGGCGAAGATCATCGTCGGCGTGGTCATGGCCGGTGCCGTTCTCTTCCTGCTCGGGAGCGCCATCGTCGGCGCTGTTCATATCCGTGTCGGAAATCAGCAGCACAACTCGATGGAGACAAAGAAGGGGCAGACGATGGTCGGCAGCTCCCTTCTTGGCCTGTTCGCAGTCGCCTCCATGTCAACGCTCTTCGGCATCGTCTACGGGTTTGGAATCTGATGGCCGGGAACCAGAAGCAGACCGGCACGCGGAGTCTGACGGCCAAGGCGTCGGAGACTCCCGGGACCGGGATGGAATCCCCGTGGCGCAGGGTGAAGATCGGCGCGATCATCTTCGGCGTCGTCCTCGTGCTCGGGGTGGCGCTGACCCTGTTCGGCGGCGGTGGTGGCGGAAGCGACCAGGGGAGACCAGAGGCTCCTGCCGACTCCACGCCCACCTCTCAGGCCGGCGGCAGCGGGCCCGGCGCCAAGGCGAAGTCCGTCAAGGGCGGTGTCCCCGTGGGGTATCCGCGCACCAAGGACGGTGCTGCGGCGGCCGCGGTCAACTACCAGGTCGCTCGCTCCTCGCCGGGGTACTTCACTGACCAGGCGCTGCGTCACCAGGTGCTCAAGACGGTGATGACGTCCACTGCGCTGAGCAGCCAGCAGGCGCAGGACGACCAGATGGCCAAGGGGCTGTTGGCGTCGCTAGGGGTGACCGAGCAGACGGCTCCGGACATGGTGATGCGCGCCGCGTCGCTCGGCACCAGCGTGCGCTCCTTCTCTGAGGACACGGCGACGGTCAAGGTCTGGATGAGCGAGGTCGTCGGGGTCCCCACTGAGCAGTCGAAGATGCCCGTCTCGGGCACGTGGTCGACCTACACGCTGATCCTTCAGTGGGACGGAGACTGGAAGGTCGCGACGATCGACCTGGCGGACGGCCCCACCCCGCTGGTCGCGCCTGACCAGTCGGCGTCGTCGACCGAAGACATGCGCCTGGCCAACAAGGAATTCGGGGCGCCCCGCTATGCAGGCTGATTTCGTGCGGCGGCGCATGGCGCAAGGGCTCGTCGCCGCCGTGTTCGCCGCCTCCATTGTTGTGGCCGGACCAGCAGCCCCCCAGGCTCACGCGGGTGTTGGCGTTCCCGGCTGGCTCAATCCGTGCAATGCGCCGGGCGGAAAGACGGTCTGCAAGAAGGCGGAGGAGGGCGCCAAGTGGCTGTACGACAAGTCGGGTGCCGATTCCGTTGTTGAGGGTGTGAGCGAGGCCATCGACTTCGCCAGTGACCCGCTCGGCTACCTGGAACAGAAGCTCCGGTCCGGAACCAAGGGCATGTTCGGCGCCTTCGGCGAGGAGCTCACCGGCAAGAAGCCTGCCGCGCCGAAGAACGGCAAGAAGCTCGGGCCGGTCAAGAAGGGCAAGGGGGACTAGTCATGATGGAAATCGACTGGGGAAACCCAGGGTTTATTCGCCTGTACGGTCTCATCTTCGCCCTCTCGGTTGTCTTCACCATGGTTCAGTGGCTGATATCGGTGGTGAAGCGAGCGGTCCGGGGTGTGCCCTTGGGACAGGCCGCCATGGAGAACGTCGGCTACCTGCTGATGTCCGTGGTGGTGGCGGGATTCATGCCGGCTGCTGTGGCGACCACAGTTGATTTCATCGACAGTGCGGCAGAGGCGATTCTCGGTGACTACATCGCCGAGGTATTCGTCGGTGGAATGGTCATCTTCACCGCTCTGGCTGCCATTTCCGTTCTGTTGCCCGGGGTCGGGGTGGTCATCGCCATCCCGATCTCCTTGATGGTCCTGACGGCGGTGTTCGGCCTCTGGGTCATGCTGGTCGTGCGCAACGCGCTGATCCTGCTCGGGCTCATCTTCGGCCCACTGGTCTTCTCCGGTCTCGTCGATAAGGACTTGTGGGGCCATACCCGTAAATGGGTCGGGATCATGGGCGGGATCATCGCGAGCAAGCTGGGAATCTACCTCGCCCTCGCCCTGGCGGGCGCCCTCCTGGACGGCGTCGCCGACAGCGGCGACCGCATCACCTTGCCGCAGGCCATCGGTACCTGCATCACCTTCATGGCCCTGCTGTTCATCGCCCTGTTCATGCCCTTCCAGATCGCGAAGTGGCTGCCCATCGTCGGTGACGAGATGCAGGCCATGTCCCAGATCAAGGACGAGGCCGGCCAGCGTGCCAAATCCGTAAAGGCCAAGCAGGACGACATGAAGACGCAGGCCGCGTCCAAGAACCCGTCCGGCGGTGCGGGCGGCGGCGCCGTCGGCGCGGCCAGCAAGGCCGCACCGCCTGCGGCTGCGGCGATGGCCGTCAAGGAAGGCCTCGATCAGGCCCGCGACCAGACCATCCAGGCTGCGAAGGACGGCGCCAACAACGCCTCCGGCGACGGCGGTGGCGGTGGCGGTGGCGGTCAGCAGGGCGGCGGTCAGCAGGGGGGCGGCTCCGGCAAGGGCAAGGCCCCCGGCGGGGCGGGCGGCAGTCCGCGCGGTGGCGGCCGCGGCGGCTCCGGCGGCGGAGGCAGCGGTGTCCCGGGCGGAGCCCGACGGCCGGCTCCCGCGCCGCCTCCGCGGTCGGGCGCGCCCGGATCCAAGCCGGGAGGCGCTCCCCCGCCGCCGCCGAGGCAGGGCGGCCAGGCTCCCCCGCCTCCGGCCCCCGCTCCCCCGCCCCAGCCGCCCGCGAGCTAGCGGCAGCTCTCACCCCATCCATCACGCATTGAGAAAGGAGTCGCGATGGACCGCGTCTTCAGCTTCCCCCGACCGCGTCCACGCGGTCTGCTGGGGCGGCGCTTCGAAATGGACGAGCAGCTGGTCCTGCTCGGCGGCATCATCCTGGCCGTCGGCCTGCTGGCCGCCCTGCCCGGGATCCCCCTGAAGATCCTCGGATGCCTCGGTGCGGCCGGGACGTGCATCTGGGTCACGATGGTTCCCTACAAGGGCCGCACCTTCCTTCGCTGGTACGAGATCCGCCGCTCCCACCGCCGGCTGCTGCGCGACGGCAAGCTCCTGTACAAGTCGACAGCCCCGCTCTCCGGGCGCCGCAGGGACGGCACGCCAGTGCCGGTGGCCCAGCCGGTGGGCGTGCCGGAGTCGCTGGAATGGATCACGGCCAAGACCGCGTACGGGGACATCGCCGTCCTGCTCCAACCCAGCGAGGGCATGTTCGTGACCTGCATCGAGGTCGAGGGCGCCAAGAACTTCGGCGGGCTCGACGGCGCGGACAAGGAAGCGCTGATCTCCGCCTACGAGTACCTGCTCAAGGAGACTGCAGAGAGCGGCGGGCGCATCCAGTACGTGCAGTGGCTGGCGCGGCTGCTGCCCACCGACCCCAACGCCCACGCGCACGATGCCGCCGCGCGGCGGGATCCGGCAGCGCCGTCCTGGCTGAGCGACTCCTACGACCAGTTGGTCGACATGGTCTCGGTCTACGCCGAGGACCGGCGGCTGTTCCTGGTGCTGGGCATCCCCTACACCCAGGAGCTGAGTGCCGAGGCCCTGACCTACAAGACCCTGCACGACGGGTACGGCGAGGTGTTGGGCAAGGAGGTCGAGCAGTTCATCCGGGGGCTGGGCGGCGCGCAGCTGCGATGGGTGCGCAACCTGGACGAGCCCGCGCTCGCCTCGCTGATCCACCACACCTATGCGCCCGACCACTGGATCAACGACACCCGGGGCATGGACCGCGCGAGCTGCTGGCCCGCCGAGATGGACGGCCGGGAGCCCACCCGCATGGCCGCCCGCAGCTGGGAGGGCGCCGATCCCTGGTACACGAGTACCGCGTGGATCAAGCAATTTCCGGTTCTGCCTGTCGGCGTCAACTTCATGGCTCCGCTGCTGCTTTACGTCAGCGATGTGATCTTGACGGTCGGGGTGACGATGCGGTTGCTGCCGGCCGACAAGGCCCTGGAGGACGCCATGGCGGACGTCACCAACGAGGCGGGCCAGGCCGACAACCATCCCGGGAAGATCGTCGACCCGCGTGAGGAGCGTGAGCTGGGGGCGTCCGCGTCCACCATGCATGACCTGGCCAACGGTGCGGCGGGGGTGCGCCTGACCGGGTGGGTCACCGTCACCGCGCCCGATCCCGAGTTGCTCGTCCAGCACCGCAACACGGTGCGGGCGGCCGCGGTCAAGAGCCAGTTGGCGCTGGAGTGGTGCGACTCCGAGCAGTACCGCGCGTTCACGAACACCTTGCCCATGGTCACCGGACTGTTGAAGGACTGAGGCGCCATGCTCGAACTCGTACGCCGCCAGTCCCAGACCAGACGGCGCGCACTGCGCACCACCACCGCCACGGCGTCCGGGCTGTACCCCGCGGTCGGCGCCCCGTCCTCGGATCCGAGGGGCGTGATCATCGGCCGGGAGATCTACTCAGGAAAAGCCTACATTTACGACCCGTTCGTCCTCTACGACCCCTCTGCCCGCGAGCGCCTCCCCAGCGGTCACGCCCTCGTGCTGGGCAAGTCCGGGTTCGGTAAATCGTCGCTCGAAAAGTGCTATGTGCTGCGGCAGTTGCGCTTCAGGGACCGCTCGTTCTGCATCCTGGACGCGCAGGGCGAGGACGGCGTCGGCGAGTGGGACAGCATCGCGCGGGCCCTGGGCGTCACCCCAGTCCGCCTGGTGTACGGCGGTGAGGACGGCGAGGGAGTGCGGCTCAACCCGCTGGACCCCCGGATTCCCTCGCAGTACCAGTTCAAGATCCTCTGCTCGATGGTCGAGATCATCGGCGGGCCGCTGAGCAGCGAGAGCGAGTTCGCCCTCTCGGTCGCCCACGCGACCGCGCAGGTCCGGGCCGTGGCCGAGGAGCGGGTCGCGGTTCTGTCCGACATTCACGATGCGCTGACCAACCCCGAGCCGGCCATGCTCGGCCGGCGCCAGGTCGGCGCCGAGGACATGGTCGAGTGGGGCCAGCCGGCCAGCCTGGCGATGGACCAACTGTGCAGCCCCACACGGGATCTGGCCGGGTTGTTCAACGGCCCCACCACGCCCGGCATCGACCTGGATGCGCGGCTGATCGTCTTCGACCTCACGCGGTTGCCGCGTGAAGGCGAGGCCATGCCGCTGCTGATGAGTGTGCTCGGCCCGTGGCTGCGCTACGCGTGGATCAAGACCGGGGACAGCATCAAGCGAACGCTGATCGTCGAAGAGGCCTGGCACATCCTTTCCCACCGCCCCGTGGCCAGGCTGTTTGAGGAATTCGTCCGGTATGGGCGGCGACTTGGTCTGTCGTTCTGGGCGATCCTGCACCACCTCGGCGACCTGATGGTCGACGAGGCGCCCGAGGCCGCGGCCATCTTGAAGCTCACCGCTACCAGGGTGCTCTACCACATGGACAAGGCCGAGGCCGACATCACGGCGGACTACCTGCAACTGCCCGACTGGGCGCGCGAGGCGCTGGTCGACGGCGCAAGCCGCTGCTCTCCGGGGCGGGCCGTGTGGCAGGTGGGCAACCGGATGCACCTGGTGGAGCACATCCGCAGTGCCACTGAGTCGGAGCTGACCAACACCAACCGCAAGATGACCGAGGCCAGTTCCGGCAGCCAGGCGACCGCGGCACCGCTCATCTCGATGCGAAAGAGCGCAGCCTGATGACCTCCTTGAACCTCGCCGATCGCACGCCGTCCCGGCCCGCCGCTCTCCTGTCCACCCGGCCTTCGGGCCGTCCCCGCCGCGGCGCCTGCGCCGGGGTGCTGCTCACGTCCGGTCGGCCGGCCGACCGTGGCCCGATTTCCACGGGTGGGGGTGCATGGTAGTGGCCAAGGTCGTCACCCCGCACTCGGGCAACCGCCTGCACGTCTACAAGGACGCCTGGTGGATCGCCCTGTGCATCACCGCAGTTGCTCTCACCCTCTGGACCTGGGTGGCTGCCGTCCTCTCCGGTCTGCTCGCACACGCCTCGCCCGCCATGGTGTCGTGGAACGAGACGGCGGCCGCCATCCCCGCCCTGGTCTCCGATCCGCTGCACCCGCAGGACGCCTACCCGGCCGGGGCCGGGGTGGGCGGGCCGTTTGCTTTCTATCCGCCCTTCCTCGCTACGGCGGTCGGCACCTGCTGGGGAGCCCGGGCCGGGTGGCGGCGCTGGCGTACAACGCGCGACGAGGGCACCGACGGACTGGCCACCACCGGCCAGCTGGAAGAAGCCATGGGCGAGGCCAAGGCCCTGTCCCGGCTCGGCGCGCTGCGCCCGAGCCTGGCCACACCGCGGCCCTCCCTCGACAAGGCGGCCAGCCCCGGCCGGGCGCTGCCGTGGCGCTCCAGCGCGCCTCCGAAGGTGACCGACGTGCCGGTGACCGAGGTCGCCGTGTTCTGCGGCACCGCCATCCCGACCGGCGTGAAGTTGTATATCCCGTTCGAGGAGACCGTTCTGATCGTCGCCCCTCCCCGTGAGGGCAAGACGTCACAGTTGATCATGCCGTGGATCCTGGACTTCCCCGGCAGTGTGCTGGCCACCTCCTCCAAGACCGACGTGCTGTACGCGACCGCCAAGAGCCGCGAGAAGTACGGGCCCGTGATGGTGCTCGACCCGACGGGCCTGTCCAACTGGCCGCTGCAGCTGCAGTGGGCCCTCACGGACGGCTGCGAGGACTTCACCGTTGCCCGCAAGCGCGCCGAAACCCTCACCGGCACCGCGAAATCGGATGAAGGGACCAAAAACGGCGGATATTTTGTCATGAACGCCCAGATGCTCATGACGTGCTGGCTGCACGCAGCCGCGCTCGACGGGCTGAGCGGCATGGACATCCTGCGCTGGGCCACCGCCCCCACCGAGCGGCAACCGGTGGACATCCTGGCCGCCCATGGCCAGGAGAACCTCGCCCGTGCCCTGGCCGCCCAGCACGCCGCAGCGCCCGAGGAGCGGTCGGCGAGCTGGCGCACCGCCGAGCAGAGCATCCTCGCCCTGTACGACCAGAAGGTCGCCGCGATCTTCGGCGAGTCCGCCCGCGACGAGAAGAACTTCTCCATCACGAAGTGGCTCACCGAGGGCGGCACCGTCTTCCTCATCGGCGAGGAAGACGAGGGCTCCAGCCTGGCGCCTATCCTGGCGGCCTTCTCGCGGGCCATCCTCGACACCGCCAAGGTGATCGCGGCCCGGATGCCCAACGGGCGGTTGGACCCGCCGCTCGCCCTGCTCGGCGACGAGCTCGCCAACGTGGCTCCTCTGCCGCAGATCCCCAGCCTGATGTCCGTCTCCGGCTCGCAGAACATTTTCATGGTCGCGGTGTTGCAGAACTTGGCTCAGGCCCACGAGAGGTGGGGGGAGTTGGGCGTCCGCAAGATGTTCGCCGCCGCCACCATCAAGGTCATTTTGGGTGGCGTCTCGGACGAGCAGGAGCTGAAGACCTACTCCCAGCTCGCCGGCGAGTTCGAGGAGGACACCGAGTCGGTCAGTGACGACGGAGACCGCGCCTCCATCAGCATCTCCACCCGGCGCCGGGCGGTGCTCGAGCCCGGCGACATCCGGCAGATCAAGGAACGCGAGGGCCTGGTCGTCCACCGGCGTACCCCGGTCACAAGGGTGAAGTTCGAGCGGATCCACGAAGGCCCCCGCGCCAAGGAGATCAGCGAGGCCACCAAGGATGCCCTGAAGAAGGTGAACAGCCATGCCGCCAGCAGCTGAGTGGTCCAAGGTCGTCCTGCGGTCCGTGCGCGGAGGGCTGGTCAGCCTCGCGCGGCGCATCGTCCGCCCGGAGGAGAACTCCTCATCCGCTCCCGCGCAACCCCACCACGAGGGCGAGGATCCACTCGGTCCGCTCTTCGACGTTCTCGAGGCCCTCAACAGCGAGCAGCGCGAGTTCCACACCCGCCTAATCCGTCTCGAAGAGGCCTGCTCCCCCAGCCCCGCGCAGCCTGACCGTGTTGACGGCGATCCGCTGGGACCGCTCTTCGATGCCCTGGTGTCCATCAACGAAGAACTCACCGGCTTCGCCAAGCGCCTGGCCCGACTTGAGGACGCCGCCGTGCGTGCGGCGCGAAGCCGCCGGGTACGAAAGGCGGTGCCCCGTGCCTGATCCACTGGGGCCGCTCTTCGATGCGCTGGAGTCCATCAACGGCGAACTCACCGGCTTCGCCGCGCGCCTGGCGAAGCTAGAGGATGGCTCCGCCGTCCGTGGAGCCAAGCAGGCCGGCTCAGGTGAGGACGGCGGCAGCGACAACGCGCGCGTCCGCGGCGCGCCCATCGCATGGCACAAGGTCAAGGAAGACGAACGCGAGGCGCTGTGGGCGGAGTTCACCGCGTGGGTGATCCGGATGGCCGACGTCTACGAGCTGACCACGGAGCAACTCCCGCATGCCTGCTGGTGGGAGCATGGCGCTGTGGTGGCCGAGTTGACCGCACTGTGGACCGGCTGGGAATCGGCCTACGGCAACGAGGAGGACGCGGCCGCCGGCCCCTACCTGTGGCATGACGCCTGGTCACGCGGCATCGAACGGATCGGCCGAAGCTGGCTCGGCGAGTGCACCAACGGCTACCACCAGACCAAGTCGCGCACCGTCTGGGGCACCGACCCCGCCTACCGCAAGAAGGTCATCGAGGCCGGGCCACCCGGCGCCACCAGCAGCAACGGTGGACCGGCCAAACCCAAGGCCGCATAGCCGACACCGGCGTTCCTGATGTCCCCGGGTCGGCGCCGATGGGCCCGGCCCGGAGAGAAGAGCAACCAATGATGAAAGGTACGACCCTCATGACCACATCTCCCGCTCTCCTGCCCGTCCACGCCTGCGACCACGTGCTCCACATCAGCGCGGTCGAGACCCCTCTGATCACCGAATTCGTCGCCGCCCTCAGCCACCTGGAACGCGCAGCCGCCCTGTCCGGCACATCCGGTGCCCTCATGCTGCCCAACGGAAAGTCCGTCACCACCCGCGAGATGAGCGAGTGGGTGGCCATGAACACCAACCGTCTCCACGCCCTCCTGGGAAAGATCACCGACACCTTCCCCGAGCAGAAGGCCACCGTTCCTTCGTCTCTCACCTGAGCCGAGGCGCGGCGCACAGCGGCAAGACTCAGCCAGTTGCCTGGGTCTCGGTCACCGCAGCCGGGTCACCGAAACCACGGCATGCCGGGTTGTCCCAGCCAGCACCTCGGCGAACAGCCCGGTGTCCACCGTCTCGTACACCGCGCCCGTGTCCGCCCGTCGCCCGGGGTCAGCATCGGTCAGGCGTGCTGCCGCCTGCGCCGCGACCTGTTGACCGACTGGGAGAGCGCCGTGCGCCCGTCCGGCAGGCGCACGGCCAGTGCCCGCGGCCGCGATGCCGGGGCCGTGCCCTACGGCGAAACCCCTTACATGATCTTCGCGACCTGTTGGGCCGATCCGGAAGAGAAGCAGTACGCCCTCCGCCAGCAGGCCCAGGAGTTGAGCAAGCAGTGGCGGGCGGGGACAGGCGGTAGATAACACGGGTTGTCGTGCTCCCGGCCCTCGATCCGGCAGACGCCGATCAGTTGCGTCCACTCCGCCGGTGGCGCCCTCCTAACCTGCGGGTATCGGTAAACACACTGGTCGACGGGTATGCGGCTCGGTAATGATGGGCCCTCGGCCCCCAACGGAAGGACGACATCGAATGGCTCCGCTGCCGCCGCTCACGCACGCACAGCGCGCTGAGGCGCTTCAGAAGGCGGCGGCCGTCCGCCGCGAGCGCGCCGAGGTCCTGGCGTCGCTCAAGGACGGTCGCCTCACCCTCAAGGACGTTCTCGGTCGAGACGACGCAGTGATAGGCAAGACGCACGTGCGGCGCCTGCTGGAAGCCCTGCCCGGCGTCGGCAAGATCCGCGCCGGCCAGCTGATGAAAGACCTCCATATCTCAGACCGCCGTCGTGTCCAGGGACTTGGCGCCGTCCAGCGCGCCCGCATGCTGGATCTGTTCAGCACCCCGCGGTGAACGTGCCCGAGCCCGGCCCACGCCGTCGGACTGCGGCCCCGCGTCCACCGCGCGGGCCCGGAGGTCTCCCATCTAGAGAGCTTCAAGCGCTGGGGTTACGCGCCTGTTTGCGCCGGTGACGTCTGACATTATGTCGGCTATGCCGGATGCATGAGATATCCCGATGGGGGCGGGCTGACCGCCGTGGAGCGGGCTCAGCGGGAGCGGGTTCGGTTCGAGGCCGCCGACATGTTCGCCGCTGGTGCTACCAACGCAGAGGTGGCCCGGTGGTTACGGGTCTCGAGGATGTCGGCAAATCGCTGGCGCTGTGCCTTCGACGAAGGCGGCAAGGAGGCGCTGGTGTCCAAGGGGCCCGGTGGCGCCCGGTGCAAGCTGGACCGTGAGCAGCTGAAAGTGCTGGCGGCACGGCTGGAGGCGGGACCGGTGGTGCACGGCTGGGATGAGGATCAGTGCTGGACGCTGACCCGCGTCGCCGAGCTGATCGCCCAGAAGTTCCACGTCACCTACACCATCGGCGGGGTGGGCTATTTGATGCACCGGATCGGCTGGAGTGTGCAGGTGCCGACCCGGCGGGCGGCCGAACGCGACGAGGAGAAGATCGATGCGTGGAAACAGGAGCAGTGGCCCGTCATAAAAAGAGGGCGGCGGACCTGGGGGCCTGGCTGTGCTTCGAAGACGAGGCCGGCCAGGGCCTGAGGCCGCCCAAAGGCCGTACCTGGGGCCGTCGTGGCCACACCCCGCTCGTGCAGGTAACCGCCGCGGGGACCCGACGCATCTCGATCGCCGGCTTGGTGTGCACCCGACCGGACCACTCCCCACGGCTGATCTACCGGACGCACATCCACCGCGGGCGCAAAGGCGAGAAGAAGGGGTTTAAAGAAGCCGATTATGCGCGCCTGCTCGATGCTGCCCATCAACAGCTCGGCGCGCCGATCGTATTGGTGTGGGACAACTTGAACAGCCATGTCAGCGCGGCCATGCACCGGTTGATTGCAGCCCGCTCGTGGCTCACGGTCTATCAACTGCCGCCCTACGCACCGGAACTGAACCCGGTCGAAGCCGTGTGGTCCCACATGAAGAGGAGCCTGGCGAACCTCGCTAAACGCACGATCGAACAGCTCGCCAGGATCGTGAAGAACCGACTTAAACGGATGCAGTACCGCCCCGGCCTACTCGACGGGTTCATCGCGAAAACCGGCCTGGACTTCGAACCCCCTGAGGATCACGACGTTGACCTACACCATCCGTGAATACACACACGCCGACGAGCGCTCCTGGCTTCGCTGCCGGGTGCTCTCCTTCCTGTACACCGCCTACTACGACGACGTCGATCGCGCCAAGCCCACAATCCCGGCGCCCGGCCTGGAACTGGTAGCAGTCGACCAGACGGACACTGTCGTGGGGATCATGGACACCATGGTCGCAGGCACGCTGGCGACCATCGACACCGTCGCCGTCCACCCCGACCACCAGCACCGCGGACTCGGCCGAGCCCTCCTCCAGAAGACGTGTATCCAAGCCAGAGATCGGCAGGCAACCACGCTCGATGCCTGGACCCGAGACGATCCGGACACCCTGCGCTGGTATCGGGCGATGGGTTTCAAGGAAAGCGACCACTACCTCCACGTCTACGCGCACGCCTACACCGCCGCAGACGAGCCCGACCACGTAATCGTCAAGCCGCGGCCCGGCCTGCGGCTCATGTCCGCCTTCCTGCACGCGAAGCTCGCGGACGAGGCACAACTGCGACGCGAGTTCAGCCGAGTGCATGTATGCCGCCGCTTCGCCATGACTCTCTGAAACGATCAACCCCGGCCCATGGTCGGCTCGGGTCGGCTGTAACCCCCGCCCTTGAAGCTCTCTAGTTTTGCCCGACTGGATGCGCGGCGTCATCGTCCTACCCATCCCCACCGCCGACCTGACCCGTGCCACAGGTCTAAGCCGCAGCGAACTACCCGGCACGGAGCTGACCGTCACCGCCGACCTGACGGCCCCCACCGAGGACGCTGTCCGCCCGAGCGACCCCAGCCTTGCGGGCCAGCGCCGCTTACCGGCGCTCCAGGACCGACCCGGAACCACGGCGGAACCTCACCGCCGTCGTCGGCCGCCCGCTTGCGCCTGTCCCGCCGTCACCCAGGTCGGTCGGTGTCCGCGGGCCGTACGAACGGCACCGGGTGCTCGTCGACGGTTCGGGTGAACAGGTCTGGGCCCGGTCCGTGACCGTCACCAGCCGCCCCCTCTTCTCGTCCCAGCCTTCCGCGAACCGGTAGCCGCAGCCACCGCTCTCACGCGATCATGGCAGCACAGCAGCCTCCCGAGAGGAATCCGCTCATGCCGAACAAGACTCAGGCCCGCCGGCTCACCCCTGGACCGGACCGCGACAAGCTCGCGCAGGACCTGAAGAAGAAGTACGACTCCGGCGCGAGCATCCGGGCGCTGGCGGAGGAGACGGGCCGTTCGTACGGCGGCGTGCACCGCCTGCTCCAAGACGCCGGAGTCACCTTCCGCTCCCGGGGCGGAGCCCCGCGCCGCACCGAGCCCTGACCTGCGGGGTACGGGCGTACGGTGGAGGCATGGCGACGTGGAAGCCGAGCTACTTCCAGGCGGAGGAGATCGCGGTCCGGCGCCTGACCTCCGCGCACCCAGAGGAGTACCACCGCCTTCTGCAGGAGGCGAAGGCCGAGCTGCCGACCGAGTCCTGCGAGAGCTGTGCCTACCTCGGCGCCGACGCCTTGGAGCTGGCCGACGTCCTCGGGCACGACGAGCAAGGCCACCAGGTGCTGCGGGCCCTGTGGTCGGAGCAGATCCGCAGCGTGGACGAACTGCTCCGTGCTCTCGACGGCGACCTGGGGTTGTACTACTTGCACGGCCAGGGACTGGGGTCCGGCGGACTGGAGCGCATCCACGACCGGGTACGCCGGCTGGAAGGTGTCCGAGCAGCGCCCGGTGGTGAACCCGCGCCGGTCGGCGCCGCCGGGGACGTCCCCACCGCTGGTGTCCAAACGTGCAGGTCACGGGCTTGACGGTTCCGGGCCGACCGGCCGGAAGTAGGATCGTCGTCTTCATGGCCTCCGTCACGAGGGAGGCGTGGAAGGTGTCATCCGGGCTGGTCAGCGGCTTGTAGAGGCGCTTTGGGCCGTGTCGCGCGTAACGGCTTCGCGTACCCTTTCGGCCCGGCGGCGGTCCCGGAAGGCGGCCTGCCGACAGGAGTCCCGATCGTAGATCTGGTCCCTGCGGTGTCCGTGGCCCAGCGCGAAGCGGTGGCCGCAGACCGGGCAGCGCACGACTTGCTCGGGCTCCTCGCCCCAGAGGAACGCCAGTCCGATTGCGAAGGCTTCGGCCTGGTGGCGGCGCCACCTTCGATCGGCTGCCTTGCACGTGCGGTCGCAGAACCGCTTGCCGCTGCGGGCGCCCGCTGGCAGAGGCTTCGAGCAGTGGATGTACGCGCAGCGGCGTATCCGCCCGGCCATGGTTTCACCGTACGTCCGACTGCTCGATGGTGAAGGCGCTGCCGGTGTGGGAGAGCCGCAGCAGCCTCGCCAGCGTGTGCGGGACCGCGCACAGCCGCAGCTCGCTCCCGTGGGTCTTCGCCGTGCGGGCGGCGGCCAGCAGAGCGGACAGGCCGGCACAGTCGCAGAATCTCATGGCGCCGCAGTGAACCAGTACGACCCGATGACACGCCGCTGCCGCTGGGTCAGGCCTTCCGCGTCGGCCCGGATGCCCGGAGGACGACCGGGGAGGTTGGTGCTCCTGACCTCGTCCATGCGGGCCCCCTTCAAGATCTCTACCGGAACCGTATCCGGAGCACAGACAATGCGCACAGGCATTCGATGCGGATCGGGTGGCTGAAAGGCCTGGTCCGCTGCCCAGTTCAGTACTGAAGGGCCGGGACGGCTCCGCTGGTGCACGGAGCTCGTCCCTACTTGGCTTCGGCGGGAGGCCGGGAGTCGATCAGGTTGACGGTGTAGCCGAGTCCCTCCATCCACACCATGGTCGTGTCCAGCCCGGAGGGGGCGATGGCTGCCCGTTGGGCAAAGGACTGCTCTACGGCCCGTTGGATGGGACTGAGGAGCGGATTGTTCGTGCTCTGTATGGGGGTGAGCCACTGCGGGCGGAAGCCCTGGAGGCCGGTGCGGTTGCGGGTGGCGATGGGGTGCGGGGTGTAGGGGAACTCGACGTGCA
The DNA here is from genome assembly GCF_026341125.1 of Streptomyces sp. NBC_01142. Classification (NCBI taxonomy): domain Bacteria; kingdom Bacillati; phylum Actinomycetota; class Actinomycetes; order Kitasatosporales; family Streptomycetaceae; genus Streptomyces; species Streptomyces sp. NBC_01142. The sequence continues at coordinate 11,723 of NZ_JAPEOR010000008.1, read as the reverse complement.
TGTACTGACCGTCTTCGCCTGCGATGAGGATGTTCAGGGCCTCCTCGGGAGCGTCGAGAGGGATGCCGCAGGCGACCTTGACGTCGCAGGTCTCCCAGCTGAGCACGATGCAGTCGGCGGCCGCTGCCGCGGCCAGCAGGGACAGGTCCGCTATGCCCTTCTCAGCGTCTTCGCCCCTGTACAGCGGGCGGGTGTGGGCCATGGCGACGATGCGGCCGGCCCGTAGGGCCGTGAGGGAGGGCTGGTGGGCCATGCCCTCGGACAGGGCCGCGGTGTGGGCCCGCGCGGTCGAGTCGGTGAGCATCTGAACGATGGTCCCGGGCGGGAACAGGTCGCCTGGCGTATGTTCGCGGGCCCGCGTGGAGGTCCTGTCCTGGCGGGGGCGGCGAGTGCGAGTCGGCTTCCTGCGGCCCATCTGTTTCTCCTGACGGTGACGGCGAGTTCCTCAGGAGTGGACGCTAGGTGCCGTCGGACCGGGCAGACGGACCTGGAACGGCCGCGTCCCGCCAGGGGGTCTTCGAGCCCCGAGTATCTGGCTGCCTGTCCCGTCGCGCGGGACGGGGGGTGCACGTGATCACCGGCACGGCAGCGGCGACGCTCTGCCGGAGGTCGGTTGCGGGCTTCGGCTCCGGCGCCCGGAGCCGAGCTGAGACGATGTCTCGTGCCGGGGCGGCCGACAGGGGTTTGGATGACCCCGCCGTGACGGACGGTTGCCCCGGCAACCGAAGGTCGGTGGCGGGCGATCCGCTCCTGCGGTCAGGGATGGGTCAGCTCGCGCCAGTTGTAGGCGAGGTCGATACCGGGTGATCCGTCGGTTCCCGGTGCGGGGTTGACCGTGGCTGACCTCAGCGTCGAGGTGAGGATGCCCCGGCGCTGGGTGTTGGTCATCGAGCGCTGCCACTGATCCAGCGCGTGTTGGGGCGAGACGGGGACGTTCAGCTCCAGCTCGATCCCGTCGGCCATGAGGATCTCCTGTGCGATGCCGAGCTCGCGACAGGCTTGGGCGGGGAAGGCGCGTGTGAGTACCTCTTTCGCGATGCGGAGCTCCAGGTCGTCAGCGGAGAGTTCGGGCAGACACCCCGTGGCGCAGCCGTAGGTGGTCGGCCGGCCGCCGCCGGTCAGGAGCAGTCCGCACAGCCCGCAGGAGAGCAGATCGGTGAGCAGGGGTCCGTACCAGGGGGCGGGGCTTGCCTGGGCGGCCATGAGCACGGGTACCGGCTGGGTGCTTCGCGGCACGAATGTGACCTGTTGCAGGTCTGGGCGGCCGCTGGGTGAGGTGACCAGGCAGGCGGAGATCGGGTATGCGCCGCTGTCCGTGCGCCAGACGAATACCTGCGCGTCGGGGCAGTTCCGTGAGGAGGGACCTGCAGTCTGTCCTAGCTGTGTAGCGTCCTCGCGGATGGCGAGCAGTTCGGCGTTGTGCGGCGCTGCGGTGATGGCGTCGCGGAGGGCGCCGGAAAAGCACCGGGCGACGTCGTCCCAGTTGGCTAGTCGTCTTCGCGCATCATCGTCCAGCAGGACCCAGCGCATCAGGTTCCAGCCCGGCAGGGCCGAGTCGGGCAGCAGCGTGCGGGCGAAGGCGTTCGCCTCCACGGTCCGCCAGGTGCTGTCCACAATGAGGGCCGGGATGTCGTAGCCGTGCAGCATGCGCTGCAGGTACTTGTCGAGAGGAGCGCCGGTCGCGGCCAGGCATGCGCGGTGACTGTCTGGGATCTGCAGGGCGTCGATGACGGCCTCGACCGCTTCGGTGCCCGGCCAGGCGGTGCCCTGCTCGAGTGCGAGGTATTGAGCTATGGAGATGCCGGCCCGCTCGGCCACGTGCGAGGGATCGAGAGCGGCCCGGGCCCGGTAGACCGCGACTACCTCCCCGAGGGTGGCGATCACCATGCTCGGCTCCTGACTTCGACTAGCTGCTCACCCGGAACGGGTGTTCCACCGGCGCTGTTACTGACAGTTCTGCTGCCCCGTACGGTCTCAGCGTAAAGAACGCTTGCATAGCGAAGCCTAACCATGCTTTGTCACATCCTTGGCCGACCCACGGCTTGCTGCTGCCGCACCGCCCGTGAACAGTCCGCGCATGGCTCCTTCGCAGGTCAGGCGGCTCCTCCGGCTTCTCCGTCGTCCTGTCGGCCACAGCACGGGAGTGTAGGACTTTCACACAAGAGAGCACTCCGGCCATGGCAACTCCGGCGCGGAAAGCGGGGTACTCCAACGGATTTCGTCGCGCCCCACGGCCGACTGAAGACGTTCGGGCAATGCGAACCGCGGCCGGGTGCTCCCGCGCGCGGGTCTCAGGAGGCCGGGCGCTCGAACAGCTCGCAGACGATCCCATAGACCGCGGTCGCGTCCTGGACGGTACGGCCTCCGGCCATGAGCGCGCGGCGTACAGCGCCGCGTGCTCTGGGGTGTTCCGGGCTGACCAACAGGGCCTCGGCCACGGCTTCTTCGAGTTCCCGCAGGTGCTGGATGTGGCGCTCGGTCGGGTGCGCCGCCACTGTCACAGGGCCTCTCTTGAGTTCCGCGATCGGTGCGGCAGCCGGTGCGGTCGGCGTCGGCTCGGGCGGCGGAATCGCCGGAGTTCGGTCACCAGGGCCGGAGAGCACCGCTGGTGAGCGGGGCGCCGCCAGGACCAGCAGGGCGCACAGGTCGAAGAGGCTCACGGGGCCGAAACCGCGGCTCGACAACCTCTGGAGGGTGCCACGCGCGTCCCCGGAGGGGCGCGGAGTGTGAGGCGCGGTGTGGTTGATCAGGTCGTCCGCGATGACCTCGATCGCCGCCCAGTACTCGGCGGTTCGGAAGGAGGATCTGCGTGAGGGAGCGCCGGCCATGCCGACAACCTATAAGTGGCCCCGGCTCCACGAGCGTCCGCCCCAAGGGCAGTTCACGACAAGCGGTCTCATGCGGCGGTGCTCGCGGCCTGGGGGATCTGGTGGTCTGTAGGATTCGCGACTCGATGCGCACTGGCTCCTGCAGAGATTGAAATCCACGAGTGATGAGCACAGCACGCGTCGGTCCATCGTGCGCAATCGGTGTTCTGCATGCGCTGTGCCGGTCACAAATAGTGACAGGTCGGCTTTGTGGCTCGCCGTCGGCGGACCGGCCGGCCGGGCGAAGCGTGCCCCGACTGCTGACTAGAGGCGGTCGGCTGGCACACTGCGGGACCTGGCTTCCAGCGATGTCTTTGCCACACTGCGCCCCGGGCTGCGTGATCCGCGGCTGCTGGGAGCGGGCCTGGGGGCGGTGCGAACTGAGCCATGGGTGCGGCAGCTCAATATTGGGTCGCGGAACACCGCTACCTGGGACGCGTACGCTACTGCTATCGCGAGCACAGCTTGCCGCAGGCGCGGCCAAGGTCAGCTCCCCTTTTCCTACCGGCCGCTGGAGCTGATGTCCCAAACCGCTGCGGTCTTGTCCTCACTGCCTGTCGCCAGGCGGCTGCCGTCCGGGCTGAACGCCACGGTTAGCACGGTGTCGTCGTGATGGACTTCGAACAGTTTATTGCCGGTGGTGGCATCCCAGACCGCCGCAGTCTTGCGGTGGGCAGTAGCCAGACGGGTGCCGTCCGGGCTGAACGCCACGATCGGCACCTTCTCCTGGAGATGGATCTGAAACAACTGGTCGCCGGTGGCGGTACCCCAGACCGTCACGGTCTCGCAATGAGTGGTGACCAGCCGGCTGCCGTCCGGGCTGAACGCCACCACATTGGAGTCGTGGTCGAGAAACAACAGCGGTTTCCCGGTGGTGGCATCCCAGACCGCCACAGTCTTGCGTTGGGCGGTGGCCAGGCGGGTGCCGTCCGGGCTGAACGACACGCAGTACAGCGGGTCGCCAGCACGCGAAGAGAGAGTGAGTAATCGTTGGCCGGTGGCGGCATCCCAGATCGCTCCGACGCCGTCCCTGCAGGCGCCAGCCACGCGGGCGCCGTCCGGACTGAACGCCACCCTGACCACTTGATCAGTGCCGTGGAGCATGAGCAGTCGTTCGCCGGTGGCGGCATCCCAGACCACTGGGGTGCCATAGACGCCGGCGCCGGCCACGCGAGCGCCGTCAGGACTGAACGCCACTGAGAACACCGTGTCCAGCCGGCCACCAAAGTCCCGCCGCCACAGAAGGTTCGTGGTGTTGGGGTCTCGTAGAGCCCAGATCCGGATCGAGTGGCGGGATCCGGTGGCCAGGTGAGTACCGTCCGGACTGAACGCCACGCACTGTGCCCACTGTCCGACCTTGAACCTGCGTGGGGCGACGGAGTTCAGGGCCGGTGGAGGTGATGCGGCCACCGGCCGTGTGCTTCCTCGCCCGCTGAGTGTGGGTGCAGAGGGCAGCGGCTCGGGCATTCGGGCCGCGATCTGCGGCGACCCTGCCTGCATCGCGGATTCCCCGGCCTTTGTTACGAGGGCGCTCTGCTGCCCGTGCCCACCCGGCGCGGCCGTGCCGATGCCGGGGCTCCGGGCGATCGTCAAACTGCCTTCCCCGCCCAACAGCCAGCGATGAGGCGTCTGCCTGGCGCCGTCCGTCAGGAGGCGGTCATTCACGTGCAAGTACAGGTCTTCGACGGACACCCAGCCGTCGCCATCGAGGTCGGCGTCGCCCGTGCGCAGGCCGCTGACGATCGCAGAGGTAAAGGCAGACAGCTGTCCCTGCCCGGTCTCGGCGAAATGGTCCCCTTCCCAGGCGTACTGGAGGGCGTTGGTCGCGGTGATGACGGCGGTCCCAGTGCCGTGGAATCGCTCGCGGAGGTTGACCGAGGCGTCGCTCTTGGCCCCTGGGTCGAATGCCCCGCTGTAGCAGCAGTCCAGTAGGACCACGATGCTGCGGGCTACGCAGCCGTTGAGCTGGCCGCTGAGGAAGGCTGCGGAAACCGCGCTGGATTCCAGCAGGTCCGGGTCGTGGCCGGTGTCGGTGCCGGCGAAGTACAGGTGGCCGTCGTCGTCCTTGATGCCGTGGCAGGAGAAGTAGATGAGCAGCTGATCGTCGGTCCTGCGGCGGACGAGGAACTCCTGCACCTTGCGGCGGATGACGTGCGTGGGCTGGTCCAGAGCCGTGTGGACCGTGTAGTTACCGATGCCCGGCGCCGAAAGGACGTCACTGAGGGCCTGGGCGTCATGGCCGGGGGCGCTGAGCCGGTTGAGCTGTGGGTCGGCGTAGGTCGAGGTAGCGACGATCAGCCCCTCACGGACTCCCATGGGTCGTTTCCCCATTCCGCGGCGCGGCCGTCCTGCGACGGAAGTCGTCGATCAACTCCCGCTGTTCCTGTTCGGACAGGCCGGAAGCGGTCAGCGAGCGCTCGCCCTCGACGATCTCCACGCTCCGGCCAGATGCCCGCGCCGACCATGCCTGGATGACGGACACCACCGCGCTGAAGGCGTGCGGCGCGAGAGTCACCAACATGGCACCCAGAACAATGCCGTCCCCGGCTTTGGCGCCCGGCGGTTGGTCCCCGTCCCGCTGCAGCCGCACCTCCTCGACGCCCTGTTGGAGTAGCAGTTTGCGCAGCTGAGCTGTGCCCTCCACGCGCTCCCGCTCATCCGTTTCCGGTCCCGTGTCGACAATGACGCGGATCTGTACGCACGCCATGGCACCCCCTGTTGGAAGCTTAGCGAAGGGAGACAGCAAGAGGGGCGGGGTTCATCGCAACTAACCGTACAGAGGGCCCTGCAGCCCGAGTTGGCCTCCCGGGAAAGATCGACAACTGACAGTTACGAACCTAAGCCGTTGCGCACCAAACCCCGGATTTGCGTATTCACTGTTGCGCATCCGCCACCAACATTGCGCATCGAAACGTGGAACCTACATGGTCGTTGCGGGTGGCTCGGCGCACGATGGCGGCGTTCTGACGCATCACGAAGTGCCGGACGTGTTCCTCCAGGACGTCGTAGGTCTCGCCCTTGGTCATCTGTCCGTTCGCGTGGTCCCTGTAGAAATAGACGACGTCGGCAACGACTAGACCGGCTGCCCTCCCGACAGGCAGGGCGAGCCCTTCCCCGAGCCTGCGCAGAAATCCCGCCTCACGCCTAGAGCGCGGGGATCTGCGCCAGCGGCCCCTCGGCCGTCGCCCCTTCCCGTCATCCGCGCTCGCCTCCGGTGATGCCACGGTCATCGCGCGCCGGCCTGCCCTGCGGAGCTCCTCCGAGACGGGCAGGACAGGAGTGGGACGTCAGCGAGGACGGCAGGCACAAATACCTCCGAAGCAGCACGGGGCCGCGAGCGTGGTGGGCATCGGGAGGCCCACGCTGAACGAGTCCACGCATGCCCGCAATGCGCCGTCTCCGTTGACGGGAGCTCCCGCCGGGAATGCATCAGGCCCCGGAACACGTCCCGTCTCTTCGGTCCCGCCGGACGGCCCCTCAACCATTACACTCACGCTCGCAACCAGCGCAGGGCGGACGTCCGGACGTTGGCGACTGTGCACGGGGCGGGTCCGCCGACCGGACCGACCGGCGGCGCCGACCTCGACGTCCTAGTGCCCGGACTGCCCCGCCGCACGACCACTCAGAGAGTCCACGAGTTGGCTGACTCGTGACGCTGCGCAACGCCCGGGGTGTCGCTGCCAGGGCAGAGGACGGCACGCAACCGCCGGTATGCGAACCACCTTCCTGCGCCGCGCAGCTACTCGTCCCATAGGACGGTCTACCCCTCTCCCTCGCACGTTGCCCCGGCTCTACCTTCCACCCTCATGACTGAGCCACTCATCGGTGCCGTCCACGAGCGGATCATCGAGACGTCCCACTTCCAACCCGACGACGTCGTCCACGTCATCGGCTCCCTCATGGACGCCCGCCACTTCGGACAGCCGCATCTCGTCTACCGAGTCCGCGATGGCAGAGGGGCCCACGCCAGCGGAGAGCCCGCGCTCCTCCTCCACGATCGCGGGACCACCGTGAGAGCACCGGCCCGGTACCTGATCCACTTGAAAGGCTGTGCTCAGTGCGCCATCTTCGAGGCCGAGCTCCGTGAAGAGACCACCACGGCCGACTATGGGGACTCGGCGCCGCGTGAAGTGATGTTGATGGCACGCTCCGCCGATGGGCAGTTGCTCCACATCCTGGATGTCCTGCGCATTCAGGACGAACTCGGATACTGAGCGAGTGCCCTGCCATGACATCGAGCTCCCCCTCCGCCCTCGCTCGGGACAAGCACCTGGGTGCTGCCGAGGATCGTGTCGATCTGGTAGCCCCCGACTTGGGAGAGTGGGATCGGCTCGGGGAAATGGCGATTGCGGACAATTTCGTGTTGAGCCGCGCGACGACGGAACCCATTGACGCGCTAGTGACAACGACATTCAGCCGGAAGGCAGACCGCCTTTCGAGTGGGGCGGACCCGACGCTGCGAGGTCGTCGCAGGTAAGCTTCGACGACCCATGGGTACGGCTGTACGAGAACGGCCCGGCGCCCCCCGCATCTGCCGTGGGGGGAACCGGGCCGTTCGTCGTAGGTGAGATCAGACGTTGAAGCGTCCATTGGCGACGTCGCCGATGAACTCGGTGAACGAGGCCGGGTTGATCAGCAGCGCCGGGCCGTTGGGGTCCTTCGAGTCACGGACGGCGATGCCCTGGTGCGACTCAACGACGTTGGCGACCTCGACGCACTGGCCTTCCTGAGCGCCGCTGTACGACGACTTGCGCCAGGCGGCGCCAGGCAGGTCGGTGGCCATGAGGGTCTTGGGTGTCACTTGGACTGTCCTTCCAGATACGTGGTGATGAGATCCCGTGATTCGTCCACGGGAAGTGCGATTTCGGCAGCGAGCGCGAAGACGCTCTCCATGTAGGCGATTTCTTCAGGATCTTCGCTGTGAGTGCCGCCCATCGGGTTGTCGACGCTGACGACAGGCACCCACGGGTGCCCGAAGTTCAGAGTCGTGGTGGCCCCATTGGAGCCGTAGGCCGGGTGCGCGTTGAGCGGGATCACCTGAAGGTCCACGTTCGGCTGGTTCGAGGCATCAATCAGCTTGCGCAACTGGTCGCGCATGATGCCGGGGCCTGCCTCGAAGTGCGCGTGAAATGCCGACTCAGGAACGAGCGCGTGCAGCTTGACCGGGTTGTCCTTCCGCGTCAGCACTTCCTGACGCGAGAGCCTGATCGAGACCAGCAGCTCAGCCCGCTCGGGGCTGACGGAGACCGGCATACCGCCAATGATCTCGCGTACGTAGCCAGGCGTTTGGAGCAGACCGGGCACGACGACGGGATGGTGCGTGCTGATCTTGCTGGCCCGTGCTTCGAGCTGGACGAAGTCGACGAGCGGCTGACTCACGCGGCTCTCGTAAGCCTTCCACCAGCCGTGATCACCTCCGGCTGGCTCCTCGGCAACTTTCGCCACCTCATTGATCCCCTCCGCGTCGTCGACGCCGAGCTTGGCGCAGAAGTCTCGTACCTCGTCACCCGAGATCCGATACAGGCCGCGCTCAATGCGACTCAGCTTCGTGGTGTCCCAGCCTGGCATGAGCTTCGCGGCTTCCCCCGACCGCATGGGCTCGCGCCACCGACGGATCTGGGCGCCAACTCGACGGCGCATGACGGTCGGTGTGGCGCGCTTGGCGGTCTTCGACGACGCGCGTTCACGAGTCGTCGACGCACGATTCTGAGTCATAGACGCAGTGTTGCACGACGCCGACTCATCCGACGACGCCGGATGCATGTTCGCTCTTTCAGGCAATTCTGCCATCGCTGTTGCGAGTTGACCGCCAAAAGGAGCAAGCTAAGTGCGGCAGAGGGTGTGACTGCACATCAAGTCACACCCAAGGCATCACGCTGCGTCACACCTTGCTGCGTGAACGCGGTCGGGGGCCCCAGGCCCGGCCGGAATGGCTCGTCCGTGTCCCGTCAGGGCGGAGCCACGCCCCCCAACGACGGAGACCCTGCGATGCGAGTGCGAGCGTTATCACCCCAGCTCCGTCAGGACACGACGTGGATGGACCTCGACAACCAGCGTCAGCGCCAATGGCAGCCAACGCTCAGGCCGGCGGCGAACCGCAGCCTGTACCTGCAGCGGTTGCGGGTCTCCAACAACCGAGAATGGCGGGACACCCTGCCGGACCCAGAGAACCGGCGTCAGACGCGTTACGTCACCTACGCGTTGAACGGCAAGGACGGCAACGCCGACGAGGACCTGAGCATCCTGCGCCAGTGCGTCGAGGACGCAGAGGGCGCGGTCGGCTACTACGTAACCGACTCTTACGGAACCAGCGACCCGAACGACCGGCCCGACTGGCTCGAGGCGTGCCGCCTGCTGCAGCTCGGCTTCGTCGACGGCATCGCGGTCATGAACCGAGACGTGATCAGCCCCTCGGACGACCAGTACGAGGCCGTCGTCCAGTGGATCGGCGGGAGGCCCGCCCTGCTGATACTCGTCCGCCCAGAGGGCCGCGACTCCCGCAAGTCCCATGCCATGCCTACGATTTGGGAAGATCCATGAGCACGCCTCGCGGTGTTGCGCACCCGCCAACGGGTAGTACGCACCTCACCCAATCTGAGATCGGCGTCCTGGACGCGCTCGCCGGGGCGCAGGCAGAGCGCCTCGCTGGTAGGCGGTGCGGAGGCGGTGCTCGTGTTCAGCCAGTGTCGGGCTCGCGTGCGCTGGTGGCTGTCCCGCTAGGGCCGCTCTTTGGAGTCCGTCCAGTAGTTCGTGAGCATTTCGCCGGGCCATGTCGGCTGCGTGACCGGTCCGCGGGGCAGGAACTCCCTAAAACAGGCGACCAGGTCGATGATGGGGGTCCCGTCATCGGCGTCGAGGTCCTCGACGTGCAGGTCAAGCCCGTTCACCCGGAGCAGCCTCGGGTAGGAGATCGCGATGCGGGCGGGGCGCCGGTGGTTGTGGTGCACGAAGGTGCCGGTGGCCGGCCACGCCGGATTGTCCCGAGGGCTTCGAGCATGCAGAGCCACGTCGTTGGGCGATCCCTCGTGGAAGTGCCAGACGACCTGGAGGTGGGAGAATTCTTCGAGGCCTTGAAGGGTCTCGTGGGGGAAGTCCGGGTTCAATCGGATGATCGACACGACGCCCCCCTTGTAGTCGTCGATGCGTCCGGCGTGGCCTCCAACGACCCGACCGATGACCGGTACTTCGATGGACTCGTCGAACAAGATGGCCCCTTCGTTCCGATCTGGATGGCAGCCTGGCCGGCTACCACGGTCGTCGTCCTAGCCGCGTCAGCCTACGCCGAGCACTGCGCGCGCTTTGGCGTCGAGCTCGGCGGCCGGACTGCCTCCTCGGCCACGGAACGGGCTGAGCGCCCGACGCATCTGGACGACCGTCTCCCGGGCCCGGCCCGACTGCACTCCGGTCATGGCGTCGAGCGCCTGGCCCCAGGTGTCGCACGCGGCCTCGAGCTGGCCCTGTTGCACCTGAACGTCGCCCAAGTAGCCCAGGGTTACCGAGTGGGTCCGGGCGAACTGAGCCCGTCGGGTTCGGACACTGTGACGGAACTGCTGCTGCGCCCCCTTCAAATCTCCGAGGTCCCGCAGAGTGGCCGCGGTCTCGTGGGCGAGGCTGGCTTCGCCGAAGAACCAGACGCGGCCGGGCCCGTCCCCCTCTCCCGCCTTGCTGAGATCCCTCTCGGCCTGGGCGAGAGCAGCCACGGCCTCTGTCCGGCGGTTGTCGGCGGCAAGGCTGCGGGCGTGGACCACGCCGATCAGCGCCTTCTCGCGCCAGCTCGCGTTGGAGTACCGCTTTCCCGCGATGGAATCGGTAGCCAGGCGAACGGCTTGCCCGGGCTGCTTGAGGTCCACGGCCTGGTGGGCCATCGCCCGCAGGACGTGGCCGGCCAGGGGGGCGTCCTTGGCTTCCTCAGCCAGCTGCGTGGCGACGGTGAACCAGCGGAGCGCGATGGGGTGCTCCCCGGCGTCGAATGCCGTCCATCCGGCGAGGTACGCGAGTTCGCCTGCCGCGGAGGTCATGGCGCGCCGAAGTTCCTCGGAGGGGAATCGGCTGTTGAGGTAGTCGGCGATCTCGGTGCGCAGGTAGGCAACGAGCGCTGTACGGCCGGCGCCGCGGCCGCCGCGCTGCTGGTCGCGGCGAGAGAAGAAGACGGCCATTCCGCGGACGCTCTCGACGTCTTGGGTGGTGACGGTGTGCGTCGACACCGCTTTGCGGGCGCGTGCGCGCTCGGCTGCTTCCTTCCACCACGTCTCGGATGGCAGGGCCAGGCCCGCGACGGAGTAGGCCGAGCTCACCAGTGCTCGTCGACGGTCCATGTCCATGTCAGTGCCCCCGAGGTTCACCAGCGTCGTCAGCGTGTCGACGCTCCACTCCGGCGGCTGCGGCTCGGCACCCTCGTCTGCGGCAAGCCCGATGTCAGCGAGAGTGACGGTGCGGCCAAGGCCTCGCGAGAGCGTCTCGGCCAAGATAGACGGCGCTCGGCCGCTCGGGCGCGTGCCGGCGATCCAGCGGGCGATGGACGACTGGTTCGTCGTGTCCAGCTCGTGAGCACCGTTCTCCGCCGCGACGGCTCGAAATCGGGCCACCAGGCGTGCTTGAGGCAGCCTCAGTTCCTGGATGACGGCTTCCAGCCGACGGTTGCGTGTGCGCCCCACGGAGGGCCCCTGTCCCCGAAACGATCTTGCATCACGTGCATTGGATCCGCGGGCCGATCGGCATACCGCCCAGGCCTCGGACGCGGTTCTCTCGTGAAGACGATATTCCCGCAACCCCCTGCCAGTGCAGGGCTTCTGGTCACCTCACGCGTACGAGCTCGGTCTATGTCCGAAAACAGTTCATCGGTCAGTCGAGAGAAGG
>NZ_JAPEOR010000007.1 GCF_026341125.1 Streptomyces sp. NBC_01142 | reverse complement strand
GGCGCTGCGCGCCCTCCGAGTGAACGGCCTCGCTGCGCTCGGCCTGACGGCGCGCTGTGCGCGCTTGGTCCCGGCCGCTCCGCGGCCGGGACTGCCCGGTTTCACCGGGCCAGCCCTTCGGCCTGAAGTCCCTCGCGTTGCTCGGGACTTGGCCTCGCGTTGCTCGGCTTTGATACCGGGCGCTCCGCGCCCTAGGCGGCGTGCTCCGCTCGCCGCTGGGACTTTCCGGCTTCGCCTTCAAGTCCATTAGCCCGCTGGCGCGGGCGGCTGGCTGGGTGTCAGAGGCTGGACCTGTGGGGCGGGTTGGGGCAGTGTGCCAGGGCGGGAGGTGTCGGCGGGGTGAATCTGTCGACTTCTCCGGTGTGGACCGCGGATGGACTGCCATGGTGGGAAGGGTGGTTGACGGATAGTCGGCAGCGATCCTTAGTGGAGCGTCGTGCGTGTGCTCTTGCATCATAGTGAACTGAGATAGATTCTGGAGTGAGAGCCTACTGCCTCTGCACCGGAGGCGGGCGCGGAAAGGCGGGCGGTCTCGTGACGGGTCGGCGGCGGCTTCATTCTCATCAGGTCGAGGCGGTGGACGCGGCGGTCCGCGCGCTGCAGATCTCGTCCGACGCCGAGGTGGCGGAGGAGGGGCTGCGGGTTCAGGTGATCGCGGCTACGGGAGCGGGCAAGAGTCTGATCGCTGTGTCGGTGGCTCAGGAGCTGCGTGCCGGGCGGGTGTTGGTGCTGGTGCCCACGCTCGACCTGCTGGCGCAGATGGCTGCGGTGTGGCGTGAGAGCGGGCGTGGCGGGGCGATGGTCGGCGTGTGCTCGTTGCGCGGTGATGAGGCGGTGGGGCTGCGGTGCACCACGGACGCGGGTGAGTTGAGTGCGTGGCTTGAGGGCCGGGAGCGGGTGACGGTATTCGCCACGTATGCGGCGCTGGGGCTCGGGGTGCTGGAGCGGGCGCATGCGCAGGGTGTGGGCGGGTGGGACCTGGTGGTGGTGGACGAGGCGCATCGGACGTCGGGTGCGGCGGGCAAGGCGTGGGGGGCGGTTCATGACAACGGGAAGGTGCCGGCGCTTCGGCGGGTGTACATGACGGCCACGCCGCGGTTGTGGGAGGTGCCGGAGGCGGACGGGCAGCAGGGCGTGGGGCGGGAGTCGGCCCGGGTGGTCGCGTCGATGGATGACGAGGCGATCTTCGGTCCGGTGGTGTACCGGTTGTCGCTGTCGGATGCGATCGACCGGGGCATCGTGGCGCCGTACCAGGTCGTGTGTGTGGACATCGAGGACCCGCAGCTGCAGGCCGTGCAGCTGCTGGGCGGGCAGGCGCGCACGGATGCGGTGCGCGGGGCGCGGCTGGCCGCCTTGCAGACGGCCGTGCTGAAAACAGCGGCCGAGCAGCGGCTTGCGCGGCTGCTGACCTTTCACTACCGCACGAGTGAGGCGGAGGCCTTCGCGAGCGGTCTGCCGGCGGTGGCGAAGGCGTTGTGGGCGAGCGACCGGGAGCTGTACCCCGAGCCGGGGACGGTGTGGGCGGAGTGGCTGTACGGGGAGCACAAGCCGCTGCACCGTCGGCGGGTCCTGGAGGAATTCTCCAGCGGCACAACGGCAGAAGGGGCGGTGATCGAGCGGGCGGTACTGGCGTCGGTGCGGGTGCTGGGCGAGGGCGTCGACACCAAGAACTGCGACGCGGTGGTGTTCGCGGACGTGCGCGGCTCCACGGTCGACATCGTGCAGGCCGTGGGGCGGGCGCTGCGGATGCAGCCCGGGGAGGGCAAGACTGCCTCGCTGGTGGTGCCGGTGTTCCTCGGTCCGGGCGAGGAGCCGGACGAGATGCTCGCCTCGCGTGCATACGGGGAGCTGGTCAAGGTTTTGACCGCGCTGCGCGCGCACGACACCGAGGCGGTGGAGCAGCTGGCCGCTCCGCAGGCCGCCAGCCGGCGGGGGCCGGAGAGTGCAGCGGGGCCGGGCGGGGCCGTCAGCGGGCCAGCGCAGGGGCTGCTGACGTTCTCCACGCCGCGGGACCCAGCAGCCCTGGCGGCGTTCATCAGCCTGCGGGTGCTCAAGCCGGAGACGCAGTTCTGGCGGCGCGGGCTGCAGGCCGCGCTCGCCTACCGTGGTGATCACGGCGACCTGCGGGTGCCGTACGGGCACCGCTCCCCCGACGGGTTCCCACTCGGGGTGTGGATCGCCGAGCAGCGGCGCGCGTACGCCCGCGGCGGCCTGGAGGACGAGCGGGTTCGCCAACTCGACGAGCTCGGCATGATCTGGAGCCACCGCGATGTCGCGTTCGACGAAGGCCTCGCCGCCGCCCGCGCCTGGGCCCGCGAGCACGGACACCTGCTCGCCCCCACTGACGCCGTGTGGCAGGCGTACCCGGTCGGGGTGTGGCTGAAGAACCAGCGCGCCGCCGCCCGCCGCGCAGACGAACAGCGGCGGCACCGGCAGATGGCGGGAGGCGAACCCTCTGCTGGTGGCGGGCAGTTGAGCCGGGAACGGCGGCGGGCCCTGGACGCCATCGACCCGGCCTGGTGCCCCGCCTGGTCGGTCGCCTGGCAGCGCTGCTTCCGCCTCGCCCGCACCCACCACACGGGTGGCAGTCCGCTGCCCGAGGAGTCCGGGGAGCTCGTCGTTCAGGGCGAAGACCTCGGCCGGTGGGCCAGAGGGCAGAGAGAAGAATGGGACACCCTCCTCCCGGCGCAGCAGTGGCTGCTCCGTGAAGTCCTCGGCCTCACCCCGCTCCCCCAGCAGCCGGCCGCGGCCCTGCGGCGCAGCCGTGCCGAGATGTGGGCCGCCAGCCTGGCCGCCGCCCGCCAGTACCAGCAGCGCGAAGGACACCTCGACGTACCGCGGGGTCACACCGAGACCGTCGACGGCATCCAGTACGCCCTCGGCGTGTTCATCGCCAACAACCGCTCCCGCCGCGCGAAGCTTGCCCCCGAACGGATCGAGGAGCTGACCGATCTCGGGATGCGCTGGTCGTGAACCCTCCACCAGATACACGGAGGGCCGGGTGTTCGTCCGGTGGGTGGAGGACGCGTCGGGAGTCCCGTTCCTGAAGGGCGGAGCTCGTGCGGGGGGGGCGACTTGCGCTCGCTCGCCTGTACCCCAGGTCTGCTGGTCATAGCGGTGCGTCTGTCTCCGCCGGTCCTGGGCGCTGGCGTCAGTGGCCTGTGGATGAGGGCTACTCGTTCTTGCGTGTTCCCTGGCGCGCAGGGGGAGTTGCAGCTGTCATAAGCATCGTGGCTTTCTGCCCCGGCGCTTCAACTCCGGTGGCAGCCCCGGCAAAGGCAAGGAGCCGCTGACTGCACTGGTCCAAAAGACAGTCGAATACCGAACGTCAGTTCCCTCGATTTCAGAGGTGCCGGGCAAATATTGTTGCCTTTTGCAGAACAGGGACCCAATGCGCCTCAAGGTGTGCATCTTTGTGAGCAGGTTCTTCTGAGCCGTGCAGCGCGGCAAGGTGAGAGGAGGCTGGCCATTTCTGCATTCCAGGAGTTGCTCGGGCTCGGGGAGATAGGTCCTGAGTGTCTGCAGCTGGTCAGCAAGCTGGTGAGGGAGGAAGCGCGCAAGTTGCCTGCGCTCGCCCCGCCAGGAGGATCGCAGCCGGCGGATCTGGAGGATCTCGTTGGAGATTTCCTCGTTGAGAAAGGCCTGGCGGTGACGACAAACCTGCTGGCGCTGGCCAGTGATGACGCGTCGGTGGGTCGGCTGCTCCGCACCTCGATTCGGCACTGGCTGATCGACAAGAGCCGAAAGAGCGGAATCGTCGCCCTGGGACGCAGCCTGAGCAAAGTGCTGGAGTCTGAGGCGGCCTTCGAGCAAGTGCCGGATCAGCAGCCTGGCGGCGGCAGATGGCGTCTGGCCGGCAGCGGCGCATCCCCTTGGTCGGGCGCGACCTCAAGGCTGGTGGAGGCTGCGCGTGCTGTGCCGAATGTGCGGGTCCCGCGGTGGTCGAGCGACACGCGACGGGCTCCTGTGGCGGACCGTGCGTCCATCGTTGCGCTCTTGCGCGCGGTGCTCACCGCTGCCGATGGCTCGTTGGAGGTATCACAGCTGTGCGAGATATTCGCCGAACGCTTCCCTGCCGTGCTTGATCCCGTGGTCGTCCCGTTGGAGGCAGGGGCAGCACACGAGCCTGCGGCCCTCGCTCCCTCCCCGGAAGAGGCCGTACTGGCGGAAGACGCGGAGTTCGACGCAGCAGTGACGGCTGCGGAGGTCGTTGGGATGCTGAGCCCGCAGGAGCAGCGGATGGTGCCGCTCCTGGCTGAACCTCAGCGTATTCAGGAACTGCTCGCCTGCGGCCGCAGCCAGGCGTATCACCAGGCCAAACGCCTGAGGGAGAAGCTGGCACAGTTCACCGGAGGGCTCGACGACGCCCACGTCGCAGCTCGGGAGGTGATTCGGCTGTGCGGTGCTCCTTCGGAGACGTGACATGTGCCGACACCGGACACTCGATGAGTTGTGGCGTCAGTCTGTGGTGTAGACCTTCTCGATCACGGGGTGCGGGAGGAGATCATGGGTGATCATCAAGTGTCGCAGCGTTTGCTCGATATGGCTCGAGCG
The DNA here is from genome assembly GCF_026341125.1 of Streptomyces sp. NBC_01142. Lineage (NCBI taxonomy): Bacteria > Bacillati > Actinomycetota > Actinomycetes > Kitasatosporales > Streptomycetaceae > Streptomyces > Streptomyces sp. NBC_01142. The sequence goes on along the minus strand of NZ_JAPEOR010000007.1, from coordinate 71,186 downwards.
GCGCGAGGGCCTCGTACTCTGTCCGAGGGGGCGTTGCGCAGCCGGTTCGGCGACCCCGACAAGGTAGAGGTGGCCGTCGGCCAGGTGTGGCGGGCACGCTGGGAGGACGTCAGCGTTCTGTTGCTGCTTCTGGCAGTCGATGCACGTGAGGTCCACGCTGTCCCGGTGACCATCGACCCGTCCGGTGAGGACGAGCGTGCGCTGGTGGTGGACGCGGCGCAGACCGCCTTCGGGGTCGAGGTGACGGCGTGGGTGAGCCTTGCCGACCGCGTTGGGCTTGGCGTCCTGGATCGCCCCCTGGATGCGTGGGGAGATGGCATGGTGCAGTGGGTCCAGCAGGCGGTACGGGGGAAGCCCGGTCCTGCCCCTGCCGGCACGCGCGCGGGCCGAGCGGTCTCGTCGGCTTTCGACCCGAGCGCCGACGTGCGAGCGGCTCTCGCCGACGATCTCGCTCGTCTGCAGCAGGCCCCGCGTCTGCCGGTGCAGGAGACCGGACGGGCTGTTCAGGGCCAGGGTCTGGCTGCGCTGCTCAAGGGTCAGCCGCCGGACCTGGCACTCCTTATGCAGGTGCTGGGCATGTCGCAGGCGGAGGTGATGGACCTGCTGCGGGGCAAGGTGCCACTGCGCCCCGATCAGGTCGATGCTTTGGCCGAGGCCACAGGGATCGAGGCGACGAAGATTGCCGGCGCGGTCCGTCCCCTGCCGCTCGATCTTGTCTCGGAGGCGGAGCATCCTCGGCTACGCCCTGTATGGATCCGCCGTGCGCAGCAACTGAAGGTCAGCGAAGCGCAGGCGCGCATGACGGACGCGTATGGCGCCTTCGCTCTCGCCGCCCGGGAGACCGGTGGGCAGACCAACTGGGGTACCCGGCTACGCCACTATGTACGCGACCAGGAGCGCGCAGGAGACGACTCGTGATCCGAGGCAGGTTCGCAGCGGAAGCGCCGAAGCAGGCCGAGGCCATGTTGGGAGTTCTATTGCAGCGGCACCCCGGCACTCTGCCCGGGCTGCAGCAAGACCCGCTGGACGAGCTGGACCGCTGGAGTGAGGTTCAGGTATCGCTGGAACCGGAAAGCGGCGAGAGCGGCCGGTGTTCCGTCGCTGGCAGCTATCAACACCAGACCCGACCACCGACACTCGTCGTCGGCACGGCACGTTCCCGTCGACGCCGCGGCTTCACTGCTCTGCACGAACTAGGGCATCACCTGCAGAAGACCGACACCGGGCTGGGCAATAATCTCTTCGCCCGGCAGGACTCCGAGGCCTTCGAGGAAGCAGCCTGCGATGCCTTCGCCGCCCGCATCCTCCTGCCCGACCTACACATAGCTGAGTCGGTACGCAGAAGCGGCCCCACCGCCCCGGACGCCGTGGAGATGTTCCAGGCGTCCCGGGCGTCCCGGGAAGCATGCTGCGTGCGAGCCTCGCAGTACTTGCCCGGCGGAGGCGCCGTCGTCCTGCTGGACGCTGCAGGCACCGTCCTGTTCGCCGCGGCGTCCGGCCTGATCCCGCCGGCGCGAGGTACCGATCAGTCGACAACCCCTCTGATTGCCGCGGCTCTTCAAACAGCCGGTACCAGCCAGCGAGACAGAACCTACGTACTGTGGCGCTCCGGCGACCGCAGCGATCTGCTGTACGGGCAAGCCGCCTGGTTCGACGAGGAGTACCTGGTCGCGGTGCTCGCCGAGGACAACGTGCCCTGGCGTAAGTTGACCGCTCCACGCCCCGAGTCGGGGACGTCCCGCTACAGGTCGTGGTGGACGTGTGAGACCTGCCAGGAGGAGTTCCGAGTCATCGAGGCGGGCTGCCCGGAGTGCGGCCAGCCCCGCTGCGAAGAAGGCCACTGCGGCTGCAGAGCGGCGCACGCTCAGCAGGACCGCACCTGCGACGAGTGCCGGCTTGTGCTGGCCCCGGCCCGGTTCGCGGGGGCCAGCACCAGCTGCCGCGACTGCTCGTAATCGGGCATCGGACCGCTTCCTCTGTTCGGGGACAGCACGCCGCGTACGACAGGACCGGACGATTTCGGCGATGGGACGTCAGAGAAGGGTGAGCCGCCAAGAGGCGGCTTCGCCTGGTGAGCCAGGCAGCGATCCGGGCGCCAGGCGCCCGCAACAGCGAACGGGAGCACCTCTCATGGGGCACACCGACGACATCCTCAACGACATCCGCGGCCAGATCGACGCCCAGCCTGAACCGCTCGAAGAAGCACGCCGCAGGCTAGGCCTCGTCCGTTCCATCGCCGACAGGTTCCCTGGTGCACGGCGGACCTACGCCAGCGGGTCGCTGGCCCAGCACACCTTCATCCACCCGGTCAGCGACGGCGACGGCGGCGTCGTCCTCAACCGTCGCTTCTATCCCGAACTCGGCCCGGACGGTGATGGCGAGACACCGTCTCGGATCACCACCGAGCTGTGCGCTCTGCTCGGTCCGGAAGTCCGCAAGCTGTACCCGGGGGCCCGTTGTGGCACCTCCAAGCGGGGCCCCAAGCTCTCCTTCGCCCAGCCGGTGAACGAACAGGACCCGACGGTGGACCTGGTCGTGGCGCTGACCAGAAGAGAGGCCTCGGGGCTGTGGATCCCGAACCTGGAGACCAACACATGGGAGGCGTCCGATCCCGAAAAGCACGTCGACCTGTTCACATCGGGCAGCGAGTCAGTCAAGCGGACCCGGCGGCGCGTGGTGCGACTACTGAAGGCGTGGAACAAGCAGTGGGCCGAGCCAGGCTTCTCGTCCCACAACCTCACTGTGTGGGCCTGGGAGTTCATCAACCCTGGCGTGGGAATGGCCACCGCGCTGAGCACAGTGTTCAGCTGTGCTGCGGCCCGCGTGAGCTCCGGAGCAGCCACCTACGATCCCGCCGGTGTGTCGCCGAACGTACGCCTGCTCGTCTCTCGCTCCAGGGCAGAAAGGCGACTGCGCGGCGCCGCTGACGGGCTGGCCGAGGCTCTCGAGCACGACGACGACCTGGACACCGTCCTGAAGGCGCTGTCCAAGGTCTACCGCAGCTACCTTGCGTCACCTCCGGGGCTTGCGGGCAAGATCGCCCCGATGCGGGACGCCGTCCCCCTCTCGATCGGCATGGTGGGCCTCGCGGGCCCGGCTGCCGCCATCCCAGGCACGCGTGCCTACGGAGACGAGGACAGCACACAGTGAAGCGCAGGCCGGCCTGGCGGCAGCCTGCCTGGTACACCAGGCCGGCCCCGCGCATCCTCTTCCAGCGGCAGCTCGCCGCCTACGGACAGCAAGTTCAGGCCGTGCGGCCGCCCCGGCGTCACCGTGGCGGCTTCGCGCTCCGGGTGGATCTAAAGCTTGAAGACCTCCCTCCGCAGACGATCACCATCGTGTTCGGGCGCGGGGCCCCTGAGGTACCGCAGGTGTTCACCGACGGACCGTCGGATTCCCCGCACCGCTACCGGGACGGCTCGCTGTGCATGTGGTATCCCTACGACCCCGCCGAGCAGCGTTGGACATTCATGAACGGTCCCGCCGCACTGCTGGGGCTGGTCGTAGCGCACCTGCTACGCGAAGAATGGTGGCGGTGCACGGACGAGTGGCCGGGACCGGAGGCACCCCACTGAACCACGGTGAGCAGACCCGCCGAACGAACTCGGAGGCCGCATGCTCCTCACCCCGACCGCGGTTCCCTCCCCTGCCCCCAGTACCGCCGCGACGACCAGCCCGCCTGCGGCGCCCGTCCCCGAGCAAGGCAGCGGGGCAGGAGTCCTGACTGCCACCGTCCTGTCCGGAGTCTTCCTGGCCGCGCTGATTGCGGCCGCCATCAACATCTGGCAGGCCCGGCGCAAGTCCAGGGAGGAGGAACGGAACCGGTTGTCCACGGCCTTCGCCGAGGCCTTCGCCACCTACAGCGCCTACAACCAACTTCCCTACGCCATACGCCGACGCCGCCAAGACCAGACCGCTGAAGAACGCATACGGCTGTCCGAGACCCTGCGGGAGATCCAGACCAAACTCGCCTACCACCAGGCCTGGACGGAAGTCGAAGCCCCGGCCGTCGGGAAGGCGTACGCAGAGCTGCTTCAGCACATGCGCCAGACATCGGGCCGCGCCATGCACGATGCGTGGAAGGCGCCCGCCATCACTTCCGACGATGCCATGAACATCCCGCCCACCGTGATCGACCTGAGCCCGCTGAAACCGTACGAGCAGGCCTACCTCGACGCTGTCCGGACTCATCTGGACGCCCTCACCCCCTGGTGGGGTCGCTAGCCGACCCGGTCGGCGCCGCAACTGCCCTTCGCAACGTCAGCTATGCGGCTTGGTCAGCGTTCGGGCCCGAGGCAGGACAATAGACATCAAGATCGTTTCATCGGAGTCCGGGTCATCTCCTTGGTTAGTCCATCCGCATTTCGTCCAGAAGCCCTCGGATCCGCGACCGGCGTCGATCTCCTTCTTTTCGACGTGCAGGATCGCCAGGGTGTGCTCCTGGCTCTCCAGTTCCCTGAGTAGGCCGGTCCTGAAGGGCCCGACCGATTCCTTTGCCCTCCATCGCGGAGTGGACCACCTGGTACGCGATTTCCGCGTCGGCGTACCGTTCTCCGATCTTGCTGCGCTGATGCATTCGGCCGCGGTCTGAAGTCCACAGCTACGGCCACTGCACAGGGAAGGCCGTCCAGACACGCGAGCAGTACCCGGCAATCTTTCCCTCTGCCGCTTTCGCTGAGCCAGTCCTCGACTGTGCAGTTGGGGATGTCCCATTTGCGGGCGAGGATTTCACGATCGCCTCGGTGTCACTCGGGCGAGCAGCGCGTATCTCTGGCTTGATCACGGTTCCACGCCTCATTAAGTCTGTTTCTCCCGGTGTCCGTACTGCCTTGCGCAAGGCTGTCGAGGATGCTGGCAAGGCATCGCCGAGCCTGGAAAAGAAGGGCGCCTCAGCTCTCAAAGCTGTCGGGTACAAGACGGAACGCCATGGGCTGCTCCTCCGCGAGCGGATCAGCAGAAGCAACGACGACTGACCGGAACCCGGTCCCCTCTCGGCGGCCGTGCGGCGGAGCGCGGCTGCAAGGAAGCATCGTGGGCCGCCTGGGGTACAACGGAGGGTAGCCGTCCCGGGCTACCGAGCGTCAGCGTTTCCCCTGTCTGCAGCCGCTTTGGAACGTGCTGCTCCTGTGCGGTATACCACCGCGCATCGTCCACCACACGCACACCGGCGGATGCCCCGCCGTCCCGCTCCGCGGGGGGCAGGACGTCGTGGTGCAGCCGTACTGATCCGGCAGGCAAGGGGCAGCCGAGCAAGCCCAGACCATAGGATCGGGCTCTGCCAAGAAGGGGACAAATCTGTGGTGATGTCATCGCCGGACGCGCTCGAGGTCGGTCAGTTGGTCCGGGTGCGTGGGCAGCAGTGGGTGGTGTCACAGCTGGACCGCAGCCGTCAGCCCGAGGACCAGTTGGCGGCCACGACGCCGCCTGGACGCACGCTTGTGACGCTGAACAGCGTCAGCGATGACAACCTGGGGGAAGAGCTCACCCTGGTGTGGGAAGTCGAACCGGGCCGCGAGGTCGTTCCCGCAACCCAGCTCCCCGCGGTGACGGAGGCTGGCTGGGACGACCCGCAGCGCCTCGGCGCGTTCCTGGACGCGGTGCGTTGGGGCACCGTCGCCAGCGCGGATACCCGAACTCTGCAGTCCCCGTTCCGGTCCGGCATCACCATCGAGGAGTATCAACTCGAGCCCGTCGCCAGGGCCCTGACGATGCCCCGGGTGAATCTGCTGATCGCCGACGACGTCGGTCTGGGCAAGACCATCGAAGCTGGCCTGATCGTCCAGGAGCTGCTGCTGCGCCACCGCGCTCGCCGGGTGCTGGTGGTGTGCCCAGCGCCGCTGACCTTGAAATGGCGCGAGGAGATGGCGGAGAAGTTCGGCCTGGACTTCGTCATCCTCGACGCGGCGGCGCTGCGTGAGCTGCGCCGCACGCATGGCCTGGAGGCCAACCCGTTCACGGTCCATCCTCGGGCGATCATCAGCCTGCCGTGGCTGCGCACACCTCGCGTGCAGCGGCTGCTGGACGAGGTCCTCACGCCCGAGACCCGCCACCCTGGGTTTTTCGACTTGCTGATCGTGGACGAGGCGCACCACTGCGCCCCGCCTGCGCCCCCACGCGGCCGCGGCTACGCCGTGGACAGCCTGCAGACCCGGGCCGTGCGGCGACTCGGCGAGCACAGCCAGCACCGCCTGTTCCTGAGCGCGACGCCGCACAATGGCTACAGCGAGTCCTGGTGGGCGCTACTGGCGATGTTGGACCCGCAGCGATTTACGCCGGGTACGGAGCCCGACGAGCAGATGCTCGAGCAGGTCATGGTCCGGCGGCTGAAGAGCAACGTGCTGGACGCCGAGGGAGAGCCGGTGTTCCCGGCCCGGACGCACCGTGCCGTCGAGGTGACATACACCGCGGATGAGCGGAGGATCCACGCTTTGCTGGAGGCGTACGCCGACCGGCGTCGCCGTACCCCTGGTGCGACTGCGGTGCGCGCGAACGACCTGGTCACGCTGTTGCTGAAGAAGCGGCTGTTCTCCTCCCCGGCCGCGTTCGCGCGCACGCTGGCCACCCATGCGGCGAGCACCAATAAGGCGGGCGGCAGCGGCCTGGACGCAGAGCTGCCCGCCTGGCTGGACGAGGCCCTGGGCTGGGACGACGAGATCGAGGACGTGCCCGAGGAAAGCCCGGAGGCGTCTGCGGCCGGGTCCGCCAGTGTGCAGGGTTCACTTGATGAGCACCTGCACGACCTCGTGAGCCGCGCTGCCGAGGTCGGTGCCGGCGCTGACCCGCAGGACGCGGACCTGTTGGAGGAGATGCTTGCCTGGGCGGAGCGCCACGGGGAGCACTCCGACAGCAAGGCGAACGCGCTGGTGGCCGAGCTTGAGGCGATCTGCCGGCCCGGTGGCGAGTGGAATGACAAGCGGGTCATCGTCTTCACCGAGTACCGCGACACCCAGCGGTGGCTCTCAGAGCTGCTGAACTCCCGCGGGCTGGGCGGCGAGCGGACGGGTCTGCTCTACGGAGGTATGGACACGGCCAAGCGCGAGCACCTCAAGGCGGCTTTCCAGGCGGACCCGCGGCGCGACAAAGTCCGCATCCTGCTGGCCACGGACACTGCCAGCGAGGGTATCGACCTGCAGCGGCACTGCCACCGGGTCATCCACTATGACGTCCCGTTCAACCCCAACCGGCTCGAGCAGCGCATCGGCCGCGTGGACCGGCGCGGTCAGCGCCACGAGGTCGAGGTGGTGCACTTCGTCGGCGCCGGCTGGCAGCAGGCACAGGTGAACTCCTACGAGGCCGACCTGGAGTTCCTCAGCCGCGTCGCAGTGAAGGTCGCGACCGAGCGCAAGGACTTGGGCAGCGTCAACCCGGTGCTAGCACACGCGATTGAGTCCCGGATGCTGGGTCGGCCTGTCCTGGTCGACCCGCTGGCGGTGGCCCCGAGCCCGTCTGCCGTGGCCCTCAAAGGCGAGCACGACCTGCGCGAACAGGCGCGCCGGTTGCGGCTCCAGCTGGAACAGAGCGTGGAGCGGCTGCACATCGGGCCGCACAACGTCCGCCGGGTCGTGGACACTGCGCTGGATCTGGCCGACCAGCCGCCGCTGGCCGATCGCGGCAACGGCGAGGTCGCCCCACCTGTGCTGCACGCTGGCTGGGAGCGCACCGTGCTGGGCCTGGCCGACCCGCTCAGCGGCGTCATGCGTCCGCTCTCCTTCGACCAGGCCGTTGTGGGTGACCGCGACGATGTCGTCCTCGCCCACCTCGAACATCCCCTCGTCGCCCAGAGCGTGCGCCTGCTGCGCAGCGCGGTCTGGGGTGGGCGGACCTCGCTCAACCGGGTGGCCGCGGTCAGCGCTGTGCTGCCTGAGCAGGCTCGCATCGACGGACTGTTGGTGGCGGTCTTCTCGCGCCTGGTGGTCGTGGGCAGGGACGGCACCCGGCTGCACGAGGAGGTCGTCCTGACGGGCCGGGAGATCCCCGCCTCGGGGCGCTCACGCCGTCTGGAGCTGGAGCAGCCCCGGTACGCTGACCTGAGAGACGCGGTGGAGCGGGCGCTGGAGCCTGACGCGTGTCGCCCGGCACCACCTGAGGCCAGGTCGACCCTGGCCGGTCAGTGGGAAATGCTGATGCCGCGTCTGGCAGAGGACGTGCGTGTCCGCGCCGCTGAGCGTCTGGCCAGCATGAGCAGGAACCTGCAGAGCCGTGCCGCGGACGAGACCCGGCGGATCCACGCGATCTTCGATCAACTCCGCATCACGCTCACAGACGCCCTGGAGGGACCAGAGCCGACCCAGCTGAGCCTGGACGATCTCGAGGTAGAAGAGCGCAGGCAGCTCGACCACAACCGCAGGGCGTGGGAAGACCGTCTGGCCTCACTCGACGAGGAGCGGGAACGGGAGCTCACCGCCACTGAGGCACGGTACGGCGACGTGCGCGAGCTGGTCTTCCCGTTCGCCGTTGCCCTCATTGTCCCCGAAGTGGAGGAGGCCCGATGAGCGCCGCACGCCCTGACACCCGAGGCGCCGGCCGCCGCCCGGGCGGCATCAACGAAGATATCCGCCGCCGCCACTCCTGGCTCGAACTCCTGCAGACCTCGGGCCCGTTCCTGACCCTTCCCGTAGTGCACCGGGTCTTCCCCAACGGGCTCCCGGTCGTCCCCGCGAGCGACCGGGCACAGCTGCGGCTGGCCATCGAGGAGGTCCTGGAGAACGCTGGCGCCGACCGGCGCCGACTGGTGACGACCGTCCTGCACGACGTCCTGGACTGGCAGCACCGCCTTGTCGAGGGCAACGCCATCCCCGACTCCCTCGCCGAACCGATCCAGGAGCACGGCCTCACCGTGCGCGCGGACTTCGCATTCTTCGTCGAGAACGACGAGGACGGTGCCGCCGCCGACCCGGACGGTGACCCCAACTCGGCGGATGACGAGGACGAAGAGGACAGCAGCGCAGAGGAGACGGAGGCCCAGGGGCCCTGGCGGCTGTTCGGCATGCTGTCCCCGTGGGGCCTCCACCCGCTCACCCGCACCGCTCAGGGCGGCTGGACCGCGAGCGCGGTGGAACGCCTCGCGGTTCTTCTGCGGGCCCGGGACGTACCCATCGGCCTGACCACCGACGGCCGCTGGTGGGCCCTTGTATGGGCCCCCCGCGGCGGCACCACCGGCTGTGCCGTGTGGGACGCCAGCCTGTGGAGCACAGAACCCGACACCCTGCGCGCCTTCGTCGCCCTGCTGCAGCGCTCCCGCTTCCTCGCCGTCGCTCAGGCCGACACCCTGCCCGCACTGCTCCAAGAGAGCCTGCTGCGGCAGGAGGAGGTGACCGAAACCCTCGGCCGACAGGTCCGCGACGCCGTCGAGATGCTCGTTGGCACCATCGACCGCCTTGATGCCGACGGCGGACGGACCCTGCTCGCCGACGTGGATGACGACGAGTTCTACGCTGGCGTCGTCACCGTGATGATGCGGGTAATTTTCCTGCTCTTCGCCGAGGAACGTCGCCTGCTGCCCAGCGACGATGCCCTCTACGTCTCCGCCTACAGCGTCAGCCGCCTCGTCGACCAGCTCGAATCCCAGGCCAGCCTGCTGGGCGAGCAGGCCCTGGAACACCGCACCGGCGCCTGGCACCGCCTGCTCGCTGTCGCTCGCGCCGTCCACCAAGGCGTCGCCCACGAGGACCTGCGCATGCCCGCCTACGGCGGCAGCATGTTCCACCCCGACCGCTTCCCCTGGCTGGAGGGACGCCGCGACACCGTGACTGACCCCGGCAGCCGGGTACCCGCCGTCGACGACCGCACCGTGCTGCGGATGCTCCGCGCCGTCCAGTACGTCGAGGCTGGCGGAGAGCGCCGCCGGCTGAGCTTCCGCGCCCTCGATGTCGAACAGATCGGCTACGTCTACGAGGGCCTACTCGAACTCGAGGTCCGCACCGCCGAGGACGTCACGCTCGGCATGATCCGCCCCCCGAAGTGGCCCCGCGCCACCAAGGTCGACAGCGAGGTCGCACTGACCGACGCAACACGCATCCTCGCCGGACTCGACCGCGGCCCGAGCCTCGCAGAGTGGGCGTCAGCCCGCACCGGCTGGACGAAAGCCCGCCTCGTGACCGCCCTCGCCGCCCCCGGGGAACAGGAGCGACGGCAAGCCGTGCTGCGCGCTGTGGGCGGTGATCTCGAACTCGCCGAAGCGATCAACCCGTTCGCCGCCGTCCTGCGCTACGACGAGCGCGGCCTGCCGGCCGTTACCTTGCCCGGCGGACGCTTCGTCGCACCGAGCACCAGGCGCGCGGCCAGCGGAACCCACTACACCCCCCGCTCCCTGGCCGAGGACGTGGCCGGCAACACCCTCGAACCCCTCGTCTACCGGCCCGGCCCGCTGGAGACCGCCGACCGCAGCACCTGGCAGCTCCGGCCCTCCTCCGCGATCCTGGAACTCAAGGTCGCCGACATCGCCATGGGTTCCGGGGCCTTCCTCACCGCCGCCTGCCGCTACCTCGCCGACAGGCTCGTCGAAGCTTGGGAAACCGAAGGACGCCGCGACGCACTGGAGGCCGTACGCCGACGGGCCGGGCACAAGCTGTCCTCGGACGCCGAAATCGAACAGGTACAGGTCGAGGCACGCCGCCTGATCGCCGAGCACTGCCTGTACGGCGTCGACATAAACCCACTTGCTGTCGAAATGGCGAAACTGTCGCTGTGGCTGGTCACCATGGACCGGGAACGGCCCTTCGGGTTCCTCGACGACCGGCTCAAAGCGGGCGACAGCCTCCTCGGGCTCGGAAGCACCGACCAGCTGGAGGCGCTGCACGTTGACCCCGTCGCGGGACGAAAGCTGCACCAGGGGATGGTCCTGGACCTGACCGCAGGGGTCCGGCCACTGCTCCAGCGCGCCGCCGACCTGCGGCGGCGGATCACCGCCGCGCCCGTCGTCACCATCCGCGACGTTGAGCACAAGGTCCGGCTCCTTGCCGAGGCGGAAGAAAACAGCAGCCAGTTGCGGCTGGTCGCCGACGCGGTCACGGCCACCGGCCTGCTCGCAGCAGCTGCCCGGTCGAAGGAAGTCGACAAGCGGTTCCTGCAACTGTCCTGGGCGCTGAGCCAGGACAGGGACCAGGAAGCTTTGGCGAAAACCGTGGCCGCAGATCTGCAGGCCGGACGGCCCGAGGCCACCAGCCCGCGCGAACCGTTGCACTGGCCACTCGCGTTCCCGGAGGTCTTCGCCGACACACCGACCCCGGGGTTCGATGCGGTGATCGGCAACCCGCCGTTTCTGGGCGGCCAGAAAATTACCGGGAGTATGGGCAAGGAGTACCTGGCCTGGCTCCAGCGCTGGGACGGCGGTGGCACAAAGGGCAGCGCGGACCTCGCAGCCCGCTTCGTCCTACGGGCGCAGCGCTTGCTCGCCGCGCGCGGCCAGCTCGGCTACATCACCACCAACACCCTCGTGCAAGGTGACACCTTGGAGGTCGGACTCACCCAGGCCACAGAAAGGGGGATGACGCTCCGGCGAGGGCAGAGAAGCCACCCCTGGCCGAGCAGCAGCGCCAACCTGGAGATCGTCAACATCTGGGGCAGCCAAGCCCCGCTGTCTGGCACGAGCCTTCCGTGGCTGGACGGCGAGGAGGTCCCAGCGATCGGCGGCGATTTGGAACCCGTCGGCCGCGTGAGCGGGCGTCCCCGACGGCTCGCAGAGAACGACAGGCGCGCGTTTATCGGGTCGTACGTCCTCGGCTTGGGGTTCACGCTCGAAATCCGGCAGGCGGACGAGCTGATCCGCCAAGATCCACGCAATGCCGAGGTACTCGCTCCCTTCGTCATCGGCAAGGACCTCAACCAGCGGCCTGACTGCTCAGCCAGCAGATGGGTCATCAACTTCCGCGACTGGCCCCTCGAACGGGCCGAGCAGTACCCGGATGCGATCGACATCGTCCATCGCCTCGTCAAACCCGAACGCGATCGCAACAAGCGGGCAGCACGCCGGGAGCGCTGGTGGATCTTTGCCGAACGGGCACCGGAACTGTACGAGGAGATTCGGAAGCGCCACCACGTGTTGGCGCTGTCGAGGCATAGCAACGCAGTGCTACCCGTGCGGGTCGAGACTGACATGGTCTTTTCCGATGCCACCGTAGTCTTTGCGCTGGAGGACTTCGCGAGTCTGGCTTTCTTGTCGTCGAGTGCCCACACCATCTGGGCCATCCGCTATGGCTCCACAATTCGGCGCGACGTCCGCTATACCCCCTCTGACGTCTTCCTGACCCTCCCCCGTCCCGACTCCACTCCGGAGATGGAGCGCCTTGGCCAGCGGCTCGACGCGGAGCGTCGTGAGCTGATGCTGGGCCGTGGTTGGGGTCTGACGACGACGTACAACCACGTCCATGACCCCGACGACCGCGACCCGCAGGTGCAGGCTCTGCGGGAGCTGCATGCCGAGATCGATGCGGCGGTGCTGGCGGCGTATGGCTGGTCGGATCTGGACCTGGGGATCGGGCATCACCCAACGAAGATCGGCATGCGCTGGACGGTCAGCAAGGAGGCCCGATTCGATTTGCTGGACCTGCTGTTGGAGGAGAACCACCGGCGCGCGGCGCTGGAGGGTGGGGCGTGAGCTGCCCAGGGCTGTCGGTGCGAGAGGCTAACGTCGGGCTGATCGACAGTGGAGGAGTGTCGCGGTGACCTCAGGCACGGGCCCGGCTGCAGAGCGGACTTCGTACGAGATCCGTGAAGAGCTGGAGAGCCTTCTCGAGCGTGACCTGCACGGGCCATGGGACGGCCCGGAGGAGGAGCTGCCGCCGGGCAGCAGCCCGGCCGAGCGGTATGTGCTGGGCCGGCTGGTGACCCGCGATGCGTCCTCCGAAGATTCGGAGGACGCCCGGGGCCAGGACGATCCAAGCCTGGTAGACCGTGAGGTCGTGGAGTCGGTGGACGATGACGACGCCCCCGAGGCGCCTGCCGCCGTCCGGTCCGGTTCGATGGCGGCCTCTGCTCTCGGGCTGTCCTTCGCGGTGCCCTCCGATGTCGACGCCGTCAAGGTGGTCGCCGAGTGGGGCCGCTACGAACGGGCGCCGTCCGAGGTGCACCTGACCGAGCAGGGCAAGCCCCGCAGGGTCTGGAAGCGCCGCCCGGCGGGCGGGACGGTCACCGTCCCCCTCGACGCCGACGCCGAGCTCGAACCCGTCGCCCCGGATGCCGACCAGCCCGAAGTGATGCTCCGGACGGTGGTGCGCCACCGAGGCGCGCGCCGGATCGTGGACGTCTCCCTGGTCAACTCCCAGAGGCTGCCCGCCTCGATGGGGGACACCGCGCGTCTCTACCAGGTCCATCTGACCGTCACCGCAGTGGACGGCACCGTCTCCGTCTTCCTCGGCCACAACGATCCACAGCTCGGCGATCGCCCCTCCAGCAGCGACCCCGAGCGGCTACACCTCGCTCTGCTGCACCGTGCGCAGCGAAGCTATGCCCACGGACGGCAGTGTGCGGTGGACGCGGAGGTGCATTCGGGCGAGGTGAGGGCTTGGCGGCTGCGTACGACGTGTTTCCCTGCTGCGGATGTGCGCCTCACTGTGCCGGGTGACACCTCCGGTATGCCGGGTCTGGTGCTGGACATGGCCCGGCTGGGGAGTGCTGAGCTGGCCCGTGATGATCTGGTTCGTGCGCTGCGGCCGCTGGTCACCGGGTATCGGTCGTGGCTGGCGGAGCAGGAGCGCCGCATCGATGACGATCCGGAGATTGGGGGGTATGCCGCTGCGGCCCGGCCGGCGTTTACCCGAGCGGAGGAAATAGCGGACCGGTTGGATCGCGCGATCGATCTGTTGCGGGACGATGGCATCGCGCGGGAGGCATTCCGTTTCGCCAACCAGGCGATGGCGTTGCAGCGTGTGCGCGGCGAAGTGGTGCGCGCCCGACTGAACGCGCCGGAGCTGTCGCTGGGCGGGTTGCTGCGCGAGAAGGACGTGCCGGCCAACCGCAGCTGGCGCCCGTTCCAGTTGGCGTTTGTCCTGTTGTGCCTGCCGGGGCTGACCGATCCGGGGCACCGGGATGCGTACCGCTCGGTGGACGACGGCGAGGTGCAGTTGCTGTTCTTCCCCACCGGCGGTGGCAAGACCGAGGCGTACCTGGGGCTGACTGCGTACACCTTCGCCATCCGTCGTCTCCAGGGCATCGTGGGGCAAGGTGATGAGGCGCGTGACGGCACGAACGGCGTCGCCGTCCTGATGCGCTACACCCTGAGGCTGCTGACGGCTCAGCAGTTTCAGCGGGCGGCGGCCCTGGTGTGTGCGTGTGAGTGGCTGCGGCAGGAACGTCTGGCGGCCGGGGATGGTCGCTGGGGCACGACGCCGTTCCGTGTCGGGCTGTGGGTGGGCAGCGCTGTCACGCCGAACAGCTATGGGGAGGCCAAGCGGCAAGTCGAGGATGCCCAGGACCGCGAGAATGCGCTGGGCGGCCCGCTGCAGCTCGTCGCCTGCCCCTGGTGCGGGTCGAAGCTGACCGGCACCAGTCTGAAGACCGACGATCTTAAGCGCCGGGTCCGGGTGTTCTGCAGTGACCCGGAGGGCGACTGCCTTTACACCGAACGGGGCTCGAACGGCGAAGGCCTGCCGGTGCTGACGGTCGATGAGGAGATCTACCGGCTGACCCCGTCGCTGGTGATCAGTACTGTTGACAAGCTCGCCCAGCTGCCGTGGAAGGACGCGGTGGCGCCGCTGTTCGGCCTCGTGGACAGCAAGTGCGAGCGGCACGGATGGCGCACGCCGACGTTCCGGGAGTTCTGCAAGAGTAGGCACCCGGCTGCGGGCGGGCTGCCCGCAGCCTCGCCGCAGCCCGCGATGCGGCTACGGCCTCCAGACCTGGTGATCCAGGACGAGCTGCACCTGATCAGTGACGCGTTGGGCAGCCTGGTCGGCCTGTACGAGACGGTGGTGGACCGGTTGTGCAGTCGCCCGGTCGGCGGTGTGCCGGTGCGGCCCGTGCTGGTTGCCTCCACCGCGACGGTGCGCCGGGCCCGGGACCAGGTCGAGCAGGTCTTCGCGCGCGGCCTGACCATCTTCCCGCCTCAGCTGCTGGATGCGGGGGACACGTTCTTCTCTCGTTCGGTGACCCCAGGGCCGGACACGCCGAGCCGCCGCTACCGGGGCGTGTGCGCGACCGGCGAGCGGCTGAAGTCGATCGAGATCCGCCTCGTCACCGCCCTGCTGGAGCACGGTCAGACACTGTTCGACCGCTACGGCGCCGCCGCCGACCCCTACCTCACGGTGGTCGACTACTTCACCTCCACCCGCGAACTCGCCGGCATGAAGAGGCTGGTGGACGACGACGTCGCCGACCGCCTCGCGAGCCGACAGGTCCGCACCCGCCGCCGACGCCCCAACGTCGCCGAACTGACCAGCCGCATGCCCAGCAGCCGCATCGGCAGCACCCTCGCCGAGCTGGAGCGGACCTTCGACCCGCGCTTCGACTCCTCCGACGCACTGGAGGAGTTCCGCCGCAACGCCGCCGAGGCCCGCGCCAAACTCGCCGGCCGCGCCCAGCCGCTCGACGTGCTGCTCGCCACCAGCATGCTGCAGGTCGGCGTCGACGTACCCCGCCTCGGCCTGATGGTCGTCACCGGACAGCCCAAGAACAGCGCCGAGTACATCCAGGCGACCTCCCGGGTGGGACGCGATCCCCGGCGGCCCGGCCTGGTCGTCACCCTCTACCAGTGGAGCCGCCCCCGGGACCTCGCCCACTACGAGTCCTTCGGCTACGACCACGCCACCTTCGGCATGCGCGTCGAAGGCCTGACGACCACGCCGTTCAGCGACCGAGCCCTGGACCGCGGGCTCAGCGGCATACTGGCCGCCGCCGTCCGCCACTCCTCGTACGCATCCCTGCCGAACATCGCAGCAAACAACGTTCCGCTCTCCGGGACTGCGGTAACCGAACTTCTCAACGCCCTGGAACAGCGCGCCGCCAAGGTGCTGCACGACGCCCCGCAGGCCGCCACTGTCCGCCAGGCCGCACAGTACCGGCTCGACTCCTGGGCCAAGAAGCGCACCGCCCTCAAGGCCGGGCGCCTCGGCTACGAGGAAGCCGCCGACGTCTCCGGGCTGCTGCGCAGCCCCGACGAGGAGGGCTGGGACCTGTGGTCCGCGCCGATGAGCCTGCGCGAGGTCGAACCGGAAATCGTCCTGCAGCTTGACCGGCGGGACGGCAGTCTCGATTCCGCGCCTGCTTGGCACTACGACCGCCCGCCCAAGGGAGGCTCCACGTGAAACTGAATGCTGGCGCCGTCCCGACCGGACGGCGTAATCCCAGCCGGATCGGCCAGGTTCGCCCCAGTCACCTGGTCACCACCGCCGGTGTCGGCTCGATTGTCGACCTGCCCACCATGAGCGTCATCGTGCGCAGTCTGGACGCCTGGAGCCCGGAGCGGCAGGAGACTATCCAGGAGCCACGGCTGCTGGCCGAGGTCCAGCGGGTCCTCGGTCAGCAGGTCCGGGCACTGCGCAAGGCCCCCTGGGACCCGTCCGAAACCGACGACCCCTACACCCGGGTCGGGGTACCTGTGACCCCGTTCCCCGGGTGGGTGCGCTGCCCTCGCTGCCACCGCCTCGGTCCGCTCGACCCGCCCGGCCAGTTCGATCTCGTGCACCGCTACGGGCGTCGGCCCGACCTCGCCAAGTGGGTGCACAGCCAGTGCCAGAGGCAGACGACCACTCGCGAGGTCAACAAGCGCGCCTGCGTGCCGGCCCGCTTCATCGTCGCCTGCGACAACGGGCACCTTGACGACTTCCCATACGTCGAGTTTGTCCACGTCAATGCCACCCAGCCGTGCGGTGGCGCCAAACTCGTCATGCTCGACAGTGCCAGCACGCTCGGGCCGCAGGTGACCGTGAGGTGCGCCGAGTGCGGTGCCTCGCGCAGCCTCCAAGAGGCCGCCGGCAAGACCGGGCACGAAAAGCTCCCTCTCTGCCGCGGACGCCACCCCCACCAGCAGCGGTTTGAGGCGTGCGGCTCCCCCTTGCGCCTGATGGTCCTCGGCGCGTCCAACCTGTGGTTCAGCGTTACGGCGAGCGCCCTGCATCTGCCGCAAGCGGAGTCCGTGGAGGACCTGGTCAGGGCCCACTGGAAGGTCTTCGGCCCGGCGCCTTCCCAGGAGTTCATGCAGATGATGGTCGATGGCATGAACGACCTGAGGAACCTGCGTTCCGTGCCGTCCGACGAACTGTGGGCCCTTATCGAGAAGATCCGCGCGGCCGGTGGCCCGCAGCCCGAAGAAACCTCCGGCGACCTGCTGGAGGACGAGTGGCGACTGCTCGCCAAGCCCACCACCACGCGGCAGGACGCCGACTTCCGAGCCACCCCGACCGCCACCCCCGTCGGCTACGACGACTTGCTTGAGCAGGTCGTCCAGGTCACCCGGCTCCGCGAGGTACAGGCCCTCGTCGCGTTCACCCGCATCGCCGCCCCTGACCGCCGCGACCTCATCCCCCACAACCGCGTCTCCCTCTCGCGCGGAGCCACCCAGTGGGTCCCAGCAGTCGAGCAGCGCGGCGAAGGGATCTTCCTGCAGCTGCGTGAGGACGCTGTGTCCCGCTGGGTAGGCAAGGTCGCCAACCACCCCCGGCTCATCGCCTTGCAAGCCGCCCACCAGCGGTGGTGCCAGAACCGGGACCAGCCGTACGTGCCCGGATTCCCCATCGCCCGGTTCGTCCTCCTGCACACCTTCAGCCACCTGCTGATGCGCCAGGTCGCTCTGGAATGCGGCTACTCCTCATCCAGCATCCGCGAACGGCTGTACATCGGGCGCCCAACCAAGCCGGCCGCCGGCGTCCTGCTCTCCACCGCCGCCAGCGACAGCGAAGGCACCCTCGGCGGCTTGGTCGCCCTCGGCAGCGCCCGCTACCTCAAGCGACTGCTGGACCAGGCATTCGAGGACGCCAGCCGCTGCTCCAGCGACCCGCTCTGCGCCGAACACGTCCCCGAGTTCCCATCCGACACGCTGCACTCTGCAGCCTGCCATGCCTGCCTGTTCGCGTCGGAAACCAGCTGCGAGACCAACAACAGGTGGCTGGATCGGGCGTTCCTCGTCGACATCACCCGTGATGGCCTGGCCTTCCAGCTATGACACCACCCGGATCACTCGAGGACCTCGCTGCCGAACTCGCCGAGCGGCTCCCGTACGACGACGCCAGGCAGCTCGCGCATGCCTGCCGGACGGGGTCGAAGGGGTCTGCGGGCGCTGGAGGCTCAGGTCGCCGGTATAGCCGTCCGCGCTGCCTGCCGCAGGCTCCGCTCCTACCTGCCCGGCGACACCGAAGGCCCCTACGCCGCAGGCCTGCTGCTCGGCGCCGCGCAGGCCAGACGTAGACAGCTAGTTGGGCACCGCGTGGATGTCGTGTGGACAGGGCCGGCCTCCAGCATCCAGACCTCCCGTCTGACCTCCGCCGTCGTCGGCGAACTAGTCGACTCCGCGAAGAGGGAGATCCTGCTGGTCAGCTACGCCAGCTACCCTCCAAAATCGCTCAGTACCGCTCTCACCGCAGCTGCCGCCCGCGGTGTCGAGGTGACGCTCCTGCTGGAGCAGCAGGCGGACAACCCCAAGTTCCAAGGGCGCACCGGCTTCTTCGACCTGCCCGCCACTCGGCTGAGCTGGCCGGTCCAGTACCGCGAAAGCGGCGCCTCACTACACGCCAAGATCATCGTGGTGGACCGTCAAACAGCCCTCATCGGCAGCGCCAACCTCACCAGCTACGCCTTCGAGAAGAACCTTGAGTGCGGCATCCTCCTGCGCGACCCCGCACACGCCAGTGCCATCGCCCGACATCTCGACTCTCTCCGCGAGACCGGGATCCTCACAGCATCAGGGGGGCAACAGACCTCTGCTTGAGGGAGATCCCGGGCCTTATCCCTGTCTTTGCATCTCATGGCTCCTTCTACCTGCCCGCAGGAGAGCAGGACCAGCCAGGCGAAGCAGGCCGCAAAGACCGTGACTTGGCCATGACCGGTCCCGGATCAGCGAATGACAGACACCCAGGGTGCCTCACCAGATGGGAACTGGCCCAGGGCCTCGCCTTATCTGTGATCATGCAGTGCCGAGGGCATTTCTGGTTAGGCCTGCCGATGAGACGGCCGATGAATACCCTCGAAGTCGGAGAGCTAGAAGGACGGTGCATGGACAACGGTGTTGGCCGCGACAGCGCGGAACGGGTAGCGCTGTCTGTGGGCTTGTCCGTGACTGCACAGCGCGAGGATGGCGTACCTGCGCTGGGTGCACTGGATCCGCTGGACCAGGCGCCCGCACGCGCCGCGTCGGTGTCCGAGGCGCTCGTCAGGTTCGGCTACACCGAGACGTGGCGGCCCGATGAGACCACAGACCTTAGTGAGAAAGTCCGCAATGCTGTCCGGTCCACCAGCACGCAGGCGCTCGTGGTTCACATTGTTGCGCACGGCAGGCTGGCCGAGACCGGCGAACGGGAACTACACGTCGTAGCGAGCGATGGAACAAACCTCGACGACCCGGTCTCCTCGTGGATCAGCCTGATCGAATCACACCCCGACAAGCCGCGGCCCCGGACGCTGTTCATTCTCGATCTGTGCAACTCCGGTGCCGCTGCGACACTGTCTTGGCAGCAGCAGATGCAGGTCGGTGAGCGCCGTGCCTGGGTGATCGCCGCCTCCGGGCGCGAAGACAAAGCATTCGGCTACCGGCTGAGCCGCGCCACGGCCATGGTTCTAGGGCACTACCTCGACGGCACTTTGGCAGTGGACTCGTCATACCAGCACATTCCGCTGCCGACTGTCGCGCACGAGATCGCCCGAGAAGTGGCGAAGCTCAGCGAAACGGAGGGCTTCGCTCAGCAGGTGGACGTCAGTCGCGTGCCGTTCACGGCTCGCATCGATCACCTGCCGTTTTTCCCCAATCCCGGCTATACCAGGCAGGAGAGCCTGTTGCCGGAAGTCGATGCTGGCATCGCCTCCATGCTCGACGAGGCCTTCGACGCGCGGCACTTCATGCTTCGTGGCGCCAGTGCGGAACCTTTGGACCGCGGCGACTCAGGTCAGGGGTATTTCCGCGGAAGAGACGCGGAAGTCCGGGCGTTGACCGCGTGGTTCAACGGCCAAGGGTCCGGTTTTCGTCTCCTGACCGGCAAACCCGGAGTGGGCAAATCGGCGCTTTTGGGTGTTCTTGTCTGCGCGGCCCATCCAACCTTGCGCGGCGCCACGCAAAATCTGTGGCACTCCCTGCCGGCCAAGCCGGGCCGTAACGAGCGGCTTGCTGTGGTCCATGCCCGACGCCGTGACCTTACGCAGGTCAGCGACTCCCTCGCCCGCCAGATGGGAGCAGCCGAGAAGGACCGCCCCGCTGACGGCTGGGACGCGCAAAGTCTGCTCGAGCTCGCGCAATCGGCTTCTGACGCCCCCTACACCGTGGTGATTGATGCCCTCGATGAGGCTGAAAGACCCGAGGACGTTACTCAAGCCCTGTTGCTACCGCTGGTCCGTGAGGCCCTCAAGGACTCTCCCCGGATACGGCTGCTTGTGGGAACCCGCTCGGATCGGCGCTTCGCCACCCTGACACAGTTTGCTGACGCCTCCGGAGGCTGGCTCGACCTCAACCATGTCCAGCCACACGACCTCTACGAGTCGCTGCAGGAGTACGTGGGGGCCCTGCTTGCGATCGACACCTCCTACGCAGCAGCGGAGGCTGGAGAGGCCGCAAGGGCTCTTGCTGAAGGCATCGCAACACGTCTGACAGGTGTCAACGCTCCATCCCAGGATGCTGCCGGTGAGGCCGAGCCGCTGGCGTGGGGAGAGTTCCTGGCTGCAGGCCTCTACGTGCGTCACGTTCTCTCCCTGCCCACCGAGTGCAACCCGGCACTCGCCCGAGAACTCGGGCTTGCAGCCCCTGTGGACCTGGCGGAGCTCCTCGAACTTGATCTCGTCGGCCGCGGTGACCAACCACACCTACGCCCTGTCCTGGCGGCCCTCGCCTACGCGGAAGGCCGCGGTATACCGGAACGAGCCCTCGCCCACGTTGCCCCCGCCTTCATGCAACGTGAATCCAGTGGCGGCCCCCTACCGACCGACAGCCTCCGCGAAGCCCTTGAGCAAGCCCGCTTCTACCTGCGCCGCGACATCGACGTCGACGGCACCACTTTGTACCGGCTCTTCCACGAAGGACTCGCAGAACGGCTTCGGGCCGGACCCTACAGCCGCCAAGGGCAGGAGCAAACCGGATGAGCACTGCCGCACCGCAGCCCTTCGCCGCAACCGTTTACGAACGGCTCCTTGAGTCCATTCCGAAAGCTGAAGACGGCAGTCGCGCCTGGCAGGTAGCCGACCCATACGTGCTGCGCCATGCGGCCCAACACGCCATCCATGCCGGCAGGGCTGGAGAACTGCTCCAAGATCCTGCCTTTCTTATCAATGCGGAGCCCGACACCGTCAGTGCCATTCTTCGCAAGGCAACTACCCGAAGCGAGCGGCTCAGCGCCGCGGTCTATCGCACGTCCTACTCGCTCCTCCGTACGCTTGCTCCCCAGGAGCGCCAGCACATCCTCATCCTGAACGCCGCCCGTTTCCAGGCCCGAGAGCTCGCTGCGGACCTTGCCCGTGGCGCCGGCTGGCGCCCGTTGTGGGCAACCGGCTCGCAGGTATCGGCATCAAACACCGCCGTCCTCATCGGCCACACCGATACGGTGAATGCGGTAGCCACCACCCAGATGAACGGCAGCCCCATCGCCATCACCGGCAGCGACGACACCACCGTCCGCGTCTGGGACCTCACCACCAGTCGCACCACCGCCATCCTCACCGGCCACACCGATACGGTGAACGCGGTAGCCACCACCCAGATGAACGGCAGCCCCATCGCCATCACCGGCAGCGACGACACCACCGTCCGCGTCTGGGACCTCACCACCAGTCGCACCACCGCCATCCTCACCGGCCACACCGACTGGGTACGTGCCGTGGCAGCCACACAAGTAGCTGGCACACCCGTTGCTATCAGCAGCAGCGACGACCACACGGTGCGCGTGTGGGACCTCACCACCGGCCAACCCACCGTCACCCTCACCGGCCACAACGGCTGGGTGAACGCAGTAGCAACCGCGGAGATGGATGACCGTCCCATCGTCGTCACCGGCAGCGACGACCACACGGTGCGCGTGTGGGACCTCACCACCGGCCAACCCACCGTCACCCTCACCGGCCACAACGGCTGGGTGAACGCAGTAGCAACCGCACAGGTAAACGGCAGTCTGGTCGCCATCACCACCAGCAACGACCATGCCATCCGCGTGTGGGACCTGACCACCGGTCAGCCGATCGGCGATCCCCTCACCGGCCACACCGACTGGGTCCGGGCGGTGGCGGTCACTTCGATAGACGACGAACCGGTCGCTGTCACCACCGGCAACGATCGCACCTTGGTGCTGTGGGACCTCACGACAGATCAGCCGATCGGCGATCCCCTCACGGGCCATACCGACGATGTGAATGCGGTGGCAACCACACAGGTGAACGGCCACCCAGTCGCTGTCACCGCCAGCAGCGATCGCACAGTTCGAACCTGGGATCTGGCCTCTGGGCAAACCACCGCCGTCCTCCCCAGCCACACCAGCCGGGTACGCGCCGTGGCGACCGCGCACGTGGACGGCCAGCCCATCGCCATCACCGGCAGCGACGACCACACCGTGCGCGTGTGGGACCTTGCGAGCGGCCAGACCATCGGCACCCTCACCGGCCACACCAAGGCGGTACTCGCCGTGGCCACTGCACAGATCGACGGCCAGCCCATCGCCATCACCGCTGGAGATGATCATTCCGGGCGTATCTGGGAGCTTGCCACCGGTGAGCCGATCGGAGAACTTCGCACAGGCCTAACCGACTGGGTGCGCGCGGTGACAACCACACAGGTGGACGGCCAGCCCATCGCCATCACCGGCAGCGACGACCACACTCTCCGCGTCTGGGACCTGGCCACCGGCCAGCCAATCAGTCAGCCCCTCACCGGCCACAAGGGTGCGGTAGTCGCCGTGGCCACCGCACAAATCGACGACCGACCCATCGCCATCACCGGCAGCCACGACCACACCGCCCGCGTCTGGGACCTGGTCACCAGCCGCACCACCGCCATCCTCACCGGCCACGCTGAAGGAGTACGCGCCGTAGCAGCCGCACAGATCGACGACCGGCCCATCGCCATCACCGGCAGCGACGACCACACTCTCCGCGTCTGGGACCTGGCCACCGGCCAGCCAATCAGTCAGCCCCTCACCGGCCACAAGGGTGCGGTAGTCGCCGTGGCCACCGCACAAATCGACGACCGACCCATCGCCATCACCGGCAGCCACGACCACACCCTCCGCGTCTGGGACCTGGCTGCGGCTTCCTGCCTTATGGCTCTGCACCTTCCCCACAAGCCAGTCTGCGCAACGATGACGCCGGACGGGATTGCCGTGGTGGGCATGGGCCACGAGGTCATCGCCCTCACTTTGGCACCCGTCCTTGGGAGAGAGTCATGAACAGCCCCGCGTCCCAGCCCCTCCGCATTGTCGCCGTCCACGGTGTGGGGAACCACGTCCCTCAGGCCACAGCCGATCAAGTCCGCACGAATCAAAGCGCCCTGTGGGCGCAGCATCTCGCCAACGGGCTGCAATTGCCTGCGAATCGCTTCAACCTCGAATTCGCCTACTACGCTCCGCTCCTCAACGCCGGCCCCACCGTGCAGGGAGCGGCCGACGCCGAGGAACTGAGCGACCCACTGGCCAAGGAATTGATGGCAGCGTGGCTAGACGAACTGGGCGCTCCCCAACCCGTTTCTCAAGGCGCTTTGACGCTACCCCTGCGGTATGCCGCCTCATGGGTGGCGGAGAAGTTCAGCCTGGATGGCCGGCTCACCCAGCTGTTCGTCCGGTTGTTCTTCCGCGAAGTCGCAACCTACCTCCGCGCTGATGACGATCAGGTCCGCGTGGCTGCCCGCGAAGAGGTGGCTGCTCGGATAGCTGAGCATCGCCCCCGTGTGGTCATTGCCCACTCCCTGGGCACCGTTGTCACCTACGAGGCCCTCCACGCGCATCCCGAACTCGACGTTGAACTGCTGCTCACCCTCGGCTCTCCGCTTGCCCTGCCCCACGCCGTTTTTCACCGGCTCCTCCCCCGTCCCACCGGTCCGTCCGCACCGCTCGGCGCCCGCCCTGCCGGTGTCACCCGCTGGGTCAACATCGCTGACCCCGGGGATCCCGTAGCCATCCCCCCACGCCTCGCCCGCGCGTTCACCGGCATCACCTTGGACCTCACCGACTCCATCCACACAAGCTATGGATTCCACCACGCCAAGAACTACCTCTCCTGCGCAGCCACCGCAGCAACCCTGGGCCCCTACCTGGGCGCTTGACGGTGCGGGACTGAGGTGGCAAGGCAGCAGGCGCCAACTCGACGCCGGCGCGCATTGAGCACTTGCCGCACGAGGTGCTGCAGTAGCCAACTTGGCGCTTGACCCCAGCCGCAGGGGACGAGACCGGAGTTTTCCCCGTCGAGGATGAACGCCCTTGGTGGTGATGTTGCTGGCGTGGAAGTCGCCGTGTGCGCAGGCCCATTCGGTGATCCGGGGGGAGGTGCCGGTGTATTGCGGTACGGCGCGGTCGATTCACCGCTGACGAACTACGGTCCGGTCCGTGGCGACGGTGCCGACAGCGTCCAGGCCCGTGCGGATGGGTTTGAACCAGGTACCCAATCAGGTCGAGTTCGCCGTGCAGGACCGCGATGCCGAATTGGAGGCGTCCCGGGCCGCCAACCGCGAGCTGACCACGGGCATTGAACCAGCGCGAATGAACCTCTGCGTGATATTCCTGCGCGACTGGGCACGTTCGCTCGTACTTCCTTCTCCTTGAGGAGAGGGACCCCCGCGTCAAGATTCGTCGAGTTCGACCCGCTGCTCTCTTTCGTCCGTCGTCACATTTCCGTCGGCGTCAAGGGTCTCCTCCGTCCAGCGGATGGTTGCTTCCCTGATCCGATGGTCCCCGTCCTTTCGGCGGAGGTACCCCTTGATCTGGTCGGCGGCCACCTCAACGGCGACCCCGACCGGTACCGTCAGCAGGAGCGACAACAGGTCGACTGCTCCTCGCGGCTTGTCCGACGGCTCATTGCGCAGGCCTACTCCGTCGTCTGAGACCGGTGCGTCTCGTGCATGGGCCGCCTCAGCGTCCGCCTTGATGGCAGAGTTGAGGTCGGCGGGCTCAGCGGTCTTTACATCCAGCCAGTAGTCCATCAGTGCTCTCCCAGCTTTGTCCGGTCAGGTGGTCCGGCCGCCGCTCGTGGTTGCCCTGGGGTCGCCCACGACGAACCAGGGGGACCACCAGGTGGAGCGTGCCGGTCGCGGGTGTTCACAGCCGGCGACGACGGCCTTGACGTCTTCGACGCGCAGTCTGGTGCGCATCGTCTGTCGCGCCCAGGCGAGCGCCGGACCGACCGCGAGCGGGTGGCCGGGGGTTCGCCACGGGCGGTCCGGGCTCTTGCCATTCAGAGCCGATACGAACAGGTCCGCGAAAAGCACGCCGGCCGCGTCCGGAACGGGCGCCACGCTGGCGACGGCGGCCCGGGCGCCGGTCACTACGATGAGCTGGCGGACGACTCCGAGAAACTCGTTGTTCTCCTCCCCCGAGAAGTCGCCCGCGCTGCATCCGGTCAGCAGCAGGATGTCGGCACCGAAAGTGCGTCCGGGCACATTGAGCAGGTCGGTGGGACGGGTCCAGGTGCCGTCGCAGGAGAGCAGCAGCCCATGTGGCTCAGCGTGGCACGCAAGGTGCAGCAGACCGGCACTGCATCCACGCTCCAAGAACCTGCCGCAGTCCGCGGTCACGAGACAGCCGGACCCGGCTTCATCGGCGAAGTGGTTCCGCCTGGTCGCCTTCACCTCTTGGTCCACGAAGCTGAGGGCGTCCTCGCCCCCTCCGTCACAGGCCACTCCCAGGTAGGCGGTGTCTTGCCCGGGCCGTGCGGCGCTCGGACGGTTGGTTCGCAGATGGCGCAGGACGCCCGCTGCAGGAACGATCGAGATCGTGTAGCGCTCGCCGAGCGTGAGGTTGGAATCGGTCTGACCTGGGCTCGGCAGCTGGTGCCATGGAAGGCCAAGGAGAAGCGAATCGGGAGAGATGATCAGCGTGTCAGTCTCCTCTGGGACCGACCCGATCAACCGATCCGCATCGGTGAACTCGTCACGGGGCAAGTCCTCGCCGTCGCGGCCGGCGGCGACGGCCTGTGTAGCGAATTCCGATGTGACGCCCGTGGCAAGCCCGGTAGTCACCGTGGCCCGGGTCACGATGGAGCGCAGGGGAGCTCCGTCGTTCCACCGGTAGCCGATGTACGCCTCGCCCGGTTCCAGGCAGGCCTGCAGCTGCTGCGGGGTTACCGGGGAGGTGCTGAGCAGTTCGATCCGCTCTGGGGTGTCGTGGGCAAGACGCTGGAACCGTGTGGCCACCTGTCGGTCAATATCCTCCAGCCCGCGTTCCTTCAGCCTGAGTTCCTGCTCCATCACTTGGACCTTGGCGTCGGAGCGTCTGGTGACCACTGCCGCTTTGATCATTCGTTCGAGATCGGTGTGTTCCTGTGCCAGATCTTTCCTGCGCGTCATCAGCTCCGACAGGGTGCTGTCGTCGGCAGCCAGGCGACTCCAGGTGTCGTCCTGCAGGTGCTGGTCCTGGAACGAGCGTGCCTTGGGTGCCTCACTGAGCAGCCAGACGAGCTCGCTCCACACCGGGTGCTCGCGCATGGTGGCGGCCGACCTGCTCACCTTGCTGGTCAGGACTCGGGCTCCGTTGGCGACGATGATCCGGTCGTTGATCTCCCGGTCCTTGGGTATTCGCAGGCTCGGCCGGGCCTGTTCATAGGTGTGCAAGGCCTCGACGGCGGTGGGCATCCATGCCTCGCCGCCGGTCTGCGTCAGCGCGACGGCAGCCGTCAACTCGACTGCAGCCGCCTCCACCGGGCGGTTCGCGCGCGTGAAGGCCTCTGCCGCACGGCGGAGGGCAGGTATGTTCCGCGGGTCCGGCGGGCCGCCGATCACGCCTGTCCGCAAGGTCTGTCCGGCCGCGAATTCAGCCAGCCCCTTCCCCCACCAGTCGCCGGCGGCGCCGAGGTGCTCGGCGGCTGTGCTGCAGGTGGAGTAGCACTTCTCGCGATACTCCGGGCGGACCAGTCCAAGCCAGTTGTACTCGTACGCAGCCTGATACCAGCACCGTCCCGCCTCCCCGACAAGGCCGTTCGTGGCGAACAGTTCAGCCGCGCGCTCGTACTCCGCCGCGCGCTCCTTCCGCAGGTCAATCAGGGCCGATGTGTCGCCGGACTGTACGAGACCCTCGACGGTTTTCTGGCCGCGGCCCAGACTCTGTGCCCGCTGGTAGCGACACTCCGCCTCCATGCGGGTATTTCCGGAACGCGCGTACTGGTCCGCCAGCTGAAGGAACCGGTCTGCACCCGTTCGGACGCTAGTCATCCAGCGTCGCCTCCAAGCCCTTCAGTGCCTCTCTTTCGAGGTCGTCAGCACCAGGCAGATCACGCACCACGGCCAGCACCTGCTCGTACTCCTCGGCCGCTAGTGCCATTTCCTTCAGAATCCGAAGATTGTGGGCGAGGGCTAGCCGGAAGGTCGCCTCAGTGTGAGGGTCTCCCAGTCGGCTGGCGGCGTCCGCTGCTTGCCGTGCCGGGCCAACGGATCCCACTGGGTCCCCTGCCGCCAGCCGTGCCTGCGTCTGATACCGGAAGGCCACCAACCGGAACGTGAGCAGCCGCAAGCTGTCCTTGTGATCGGTTGCAGCGATGATCTCGTTGCTCAGATTGGTGTGGGACCACCGGTTCAGGTCGGCCAACGCTTCGAGCTTGGCCGCCGAGGCCTCCAGCTCCCCGGCTTTGTCCTGGCAACGAGCGAATTGGCCGATGGCCCGGTCGAACCACGGGAGACTGTCCTCGTGTCGCCCCTCGGTCGTCAGAGCATGCCCGCAGCCTAGAAGCGCTTGGGCCGCCGGGGCCGTGAGCCCCTCCTGCTCCAAGATTTCCGCCGCGCGGCGGAGTTGCTCGAAGGCCGCGCCGCCACGGTCCAGTTGAAACAGATATCTGCCGAGGTCGAACCGGACCGCAGCTTCCTTGCCTCGGTCGCCTGCTTGCGTAAATTTCTCGGCAGCAGCCTCAAGAGTGGAAAGCAATTGATCGGTATGCGCACTGCTGCCGCTCATCTCGATCATCTCCGAAAGCGGCTGTACTGGATCATCGGCTGAATCGCAGCCGGATAAGTTCCCGCCGGAACCCGTCGCAACGCCTTCTCTCCCAGGCTATGCATACCGGTGGAAATCGTGCAGCACGAACGGGGTGGCTGCTCGCTCGGCGGGCACCAGGCTCCGCCGCACCCTCGCCGCCTCCTACTACGGGCGCACCAAGCAGGACAGGCTCACGTCCTCGACTTTGACCGGCAATTGGCACTGGCCGACACGTTCGCCGAAGTCGGCGAGCACCACCGCGTGGTAAGAGTAGGCATCAGCGGCCCCGTACGGATCGCTGCATTCACCGCCGCCCGCGGCTACGAACATCCGCCACACCAGCGGCTGCGCCACCCGAACCCACCTCCGCGCCCTGGCGACCGACCCGCGGCCCTGCAGGTCTACAAGGGCCAGACGCCCTGCTGCCCTGCAACCGCAACCCGTACAGGGCACTGAGCGGCCCCGCCCGCGGCCGCGGCACGTCGATGCGTACACGAGCTGGCCCTAAAGCGGCGGCTACCTTCAGCAGACCCTTCCATTTTCACACCCTCACTCCTCAGACCGCATCCCCGCTCGGCGGCGTTCTCGCGGAGTGTCCATCCGGCAGGACGTCGGGCAGTTGGAACAGACTTCGCACTTACACATGTGTGCCGTTGCGCTGCGTGCCTTGAACCGTGACATCGGCGATCTCCCCGGTCGGGGACTACCGCGCTCTCGATCTCCCCCTAAGACTTGTCCCGTAACTGCTGGTCACGGGTGAGATGATCTTCGGGTGTCTGGTGTGATCACGGCGTCGGAGCCGTCCTGGATAGCCCCGTTCACCGGGCTGAGCCCGCGTTCCTTCGGCAGGTTGGTGACCGCACTGCGCCGCGAAGGTGCAGATCCGGTCCGTAAGGGCCGCCCGTGGGGACTTCCGCTGGAGGACCGGGTTCTGCTCGTCGCGGCCTACTGGCGCACGAACCTGACAATGCGCCAACTCGCTCCGCTCTTCGGTGTATCGAAGTCCGCGGCGGACCGCATCATCGACCACCTCGGCCCGTCGCTGGCGCTCCAGCCCCGCAAACGGTTCCGCAAGGACACCGTGCTCATCGTGGACGGCACCCTGGTGCCCACCCGCGACCACAGCATCGCCGAGCAGTCCAAGAACTACCGGTACTCCACGAACCACCAGGTCGTCATCGACGCCGATACCCGCCTGGTCGTCGTGGTCGGCCGGCCCTTGCCCGGCAACCGCAACGACTGCAGGGCGTGGGAGGAGTCCGGCGCGAAGGCCGCCGTCGGCAAGGCCATGACGATCGCCGACGGCGGCTATCCGGGCACCGGACTCGTCATGCCACACCGTCGGCGCAAAGGTGAAGAACTGCCTGACTGGAAGCAGGCCCACAACAAGTCCCACAAACAGGTTCGCGCCCGCGTGGAGCACGTTTTTGCCCGCATGAAGACCTGGAAGATCCTCCGCGACTGCCGCCTCAAGGGCGATGGCGTCCACCACGCCATGCTCGGAATCGCCCGCCTCCACAACCTCAACCTCGCCGGATAGGCGGGCGGCCGGACCGGCCACCAGCCACGCCCGCACCCACCCAAGATCATTTACGGGACAAGCCTTAGCTCTAAAACTGACGGACGTTATTGACAGTGTCGAGCACGAGCAACCGTGCGCATGGACTTTCGACGACGAGATGGCGGACGAGGCGCTGGCGAGGGTCGGTTCCGTCGCCTGGATGTTGGAGGAGGGCTGGGAGCGGCAGCTCACCGCGCAGGGCTGATGGAATGGTGCCCGCTGCCGGTCGAAGTCGGCCCAGACCCGTGCCGGTTCCCCAGCCGTGCCGTCGCTACGTGTGATGAGCCGGGCCAGGTGGTCGGCGGTGTCGTCTGACTAGACCGAGCGGTTCGGATTGCGGTTGATCTCCGCGGCCACATCGCTGATCTCGTCCTCGGCGTACGCGGTGCGCACGCCGGAGACCGTGTACCCGGCGGCCCGGGCGAGATCCTCGAGTCGGTAGGGGCGGGCGCCGTGGAACTCCCGTCCGTAGGCGAGCAGTCGGCGGATACGGGCGTCCGCCGACTCCCTCTGCGCCCGGGCATCGTTCAGCGCCAGCAGCAGAGGGTCCATCTCCAGGCCGTCGCTTGCCGCCTCGAGGTGGAGGGCGTCGTCCTTGCGCTGCTGCTCGGTCTGTTCACACGCGTCGTCGTAGCAGTCGGCCGGCGTGACACTGCCCGGCTTGGGCATGGGACTGCGCAGGGCGGCGAGTTCGTCGATGAGATGCATGATGCGATGATCGCAATACTCTGGCAAGAGGTCGGCCGGATGCGTCGGGCGCACCGTCCAACTCGTCGACGGTCAGCTCTTCGTTCGCCTTGCGATGGAAAGTCACGATGCAGGGTTCGGGAAGAGTGACGGGTTTCCGTCGGGGTGGTTGTGGATCCAGGACAGGCCTCCGAGGTCCAGGCATCCGCGGGTACGGGTGACGGCGACGTAGGCGAGACGCGCTTCGCTGTCGTCGACCGGGCCGGGAATCGGGCGGCCGTTGGCGTCCTGCTGATCGGTGTCCTTGGGCGGGGTGAAGTCGTCGGCGATTTTGACGGTCCCCCATTCACGGCCTTTGGCGCGGTGGGCGGTGGAGACGGTGACGTCGGCGTGTGTCTCGGGGGTGAGTTGGTCGACGGCGGCGAGGACTACGTCCGGGCCGTGCTGGTCGATGAGGTCGACGAACGGCTTCAGATCGCCGCCCGCGGGGTCGTGTTCGGCGTAGTCCTGCAGTTCGCCCCAGGAGGCGAAGAGGAGGAGTTCGGGGTGCCAGGTACGGCGTCCTTCTTTTAGGTCTCGGGCAGCGGTGGCCAGGGCGCGCAGGCTCTCCCCTCCCCCGGCCAGTGCCACGCGTTGGCCGGCGGCGAGATAGGTCATGACTTCGGTCATGGCGCCGATGTTGGTCCGGCACAGCACCGCGTCGGGGTCCTCAACGGGGGCGAGTGAGGTGGAGATCGCGTCGGTGCCCGCGAGGCGGATCGGGGCGTCGGCGATCGTGAGCCATCGGTTGGCCTCGTCGGCGAGGCGGGGGCCGAAGCGGAAGGACTGCGACAGGGACAGGGCGTGGCCGTCGAAGCCGGCCATGACGTCGCGGGCGCCGCGCCAGCCGTAGATGGCCTGGGCCGAGTCGCCGACCATCACCAGCTGGGCGTGGGCGCGTTGGGCCGTGAAGACCTGTTCGAGGACTGGGTTGGTGTCCTGTGCTTCGTCGAGGAGGAGGAAGTCGGCGTCGATCTTCGGGTCCGACAGGGCCCAGATCTTCAGGTAGTGGTCGTGGTCGAAGCGCACGACGCCGTCGTCGGGGTGCTGGAGGTCGGCCCAGGCCTTCTGGGCGAACGGCAGCACCACCTGGGCTAATTGGGTGTGCAGGTCTTTGTCGTCGAGTCCGCGCAGGCGCGGGACGTGATGTCGGGTGAGCGTGCGGTCGGCGGAGTGGCAGAAGCGGGCCACTGTGCGCAGCACGGCGTTGGACAGGGCCTTGGGCGTCACGTCGCGTTCGCCGATACGGACAGCTTTGGTGATGCCGAGGGCCATACCGGTCTTCCAGCCAGCCTGACGGGGCCCGTTCAGGCGGCGGGCGTAGCGGTGGCCGATCGCGGCGAATGCGAGAGCGTGGGCGGTCTTGCACGTCACGGTGGCGGGGAAGCGGGCGGCGGCATCGTTGGCGATGGCTTTGTTGAAGGCGATGTAGCGCCCGCGGCGCCGGGTGGCAGAAGCGAGCAGGACGAGGGTGCTGGTCTTGCCCGTTCCGGCGCCAGCCTGGAGGGCCAGGTGGTCGCCGGCGCGGAAGGCGTCCGCGGCCGCGGTCTGTTCATCGGTCGGATTCAGCACTGTCGCGTTCCAGAGTGGGTGAGGGTGCGGCCGACGGCCGCCAGGAGCTGGTCTGGGCTGGTGTGGGCCAGCAGGGCCCTCAGGGCGTGGTCGAGGCGCGCGGCTTCCTGACGGGCGTGGTGTGCCAGGGCGTGGTGGATGGTCTGCTGGAGGAAGACGCGGGGGCTTTGGGCCGCCTGCTCGGCGGCACGGCGGATGAAGGCGTCGGCGGTGGAGCTGAAATTGATGGCGAGAAGGACGCTGCCCTCGGTGTCCGGGTAGTGGGTGGTGAGAACGTCGAGGGGCAGCAGTGATTTGAGGCGGTGGTGGGCGCGGCTCAGGGCCCGGTCGGGGTTCTTCGCCTTCGCCACGGTCATCAGACGGGTGCGGTCACAGTTGGCGGCGAGCGGCATGATGCGTACAGCACGGGCGAGTTCAGCTTGCGTGGCGGGCCGGGTCAGGGTGATCTCAAGAGCGTGGTGCGGCATGGTCACGCCTCCGTGGCGTATGCAAGGACTGCTCCCTCTGCCGGTGGCGGACAGCGGCGTCGGACGGGCGCTGTCCCGCCGGTGGAGAGCGCCTCACCCGGCCAGGTGCCCTGGCTGGAGGCTGCGTTCACGGCCGTTCCCGGCGGCCTTGGGCGGTGGCGGGGAGGCGGGCGTGGATGTGCTGGTGGTGGAACAGCGGGTCGAAGACCTCCCAGTCTGCGAGCGTCAGGTCGGGCGCGGCAGAGGTGCCAGCGTGGGAGGGGCAGCGCTGGGTGCGCCAGCGCAGCTGCTCCGCATAGGGCACGTGGGTGAGGTCGTAGACGGCCATGTCGGCTGCGGACAGGGCCAGTTGTCCGCGGGCGGCGGTGGCGGGCATGAGCCTCCAGACCCCTGCGGGTGCGTCCGGAGCAAGGATTCGGTGGGGGCAGCGGTGGCGCAGGCGGGTCTGGGCGACGCACTGGATGTCATCGACCGGGCGGGCAGCGAGATAGCGGCCATACAGGATCTGCAGCACGGGCCGGGCCGGCCGGCACACCGGCACTTCCGCTGCTGGCGGGTCACTGGGCGAGGGCGGAGTGAGGGCGCCGGAGTCGAGCAGGCGGCGGGTGCCCACCGCGAGGCGGCGGCGCAGTTCGGCCAGTTGCGGCGTCAGCAGCTCGGTGGGCTCACGTGCGGGGCACAGGACGGAGTGCGGGATACGGCACCACCGGGTGCCGTCGCCCGCGGCGTGCGCGATGCCGGAGTCGACGTGCCAGCGGCAGGAGACCGGGACCGCGGCTGCATCGAGCTCCTGCGGATGCAGGCCGACGGGTCGCCCATGGGAGCGGGTGTACCAGTCGATGCGGTTGCCGCAGTCACGGCAGCGTTGAGCCTGGGCGGTGCGCAGGAGCCGGCTGGGGCTGTCCGCGGCAACCCGCAGGGAACGCAGGCGTCGGGGCGTCGTGGGGGTGCCGTCCCAGCGATGGCCGGACGGGGTGGTGAGGGAACACATGGCCGCGAAGGTGACAGGCGACGCGCCGCAGGCACGGCGCCCGCGCCGTCAACGTCCCACGAACGACCCAATCTGCGGGAACTGGTGCGCGATCCATCGCACGTGCGCGCGATGCCGGTGACCGGATCGGGTGATCCGTCGAGAGCAGTACAACCGGGGCTAATCGGCTGCTTCGGCTGGGGGTGTGTGACCGTCGCAGAGGGTGCTGAAGAGGTGGTCGACGGGCACGCTGAGGGCGTGGGCGAGGGCGTGCCAGGTCTTGAGAGATCCGATGGTGCGGCCCTGCTCGATTTCGATGAGAGTGCGCCTGGCCAGGCCGCTGCGGCTAGCCAGTTCGTCATAGGTCCAGCCGCGCTCGCTCCTCAGCCGCGCCAGCTCCAGACGCAGCGCGGTGAGGTTCGGGTCGGGCGGGAAGATCGTCACCCCACCATCCGACGGTGCAGACACCTGCCCTGTCAGTGCAGACCTCTGCCCTATTTCCGCAGGTGGCCACGCCCAGCGGCAGGGCAGAGGTCTGCACTACGGTGCGGCCAACACCGCTCCCCTCGTCGGGTCGGCGGGAAGCGGGCTCTGGCCCCGCGCCGAAGTCAGGAGGAACGCGCGCCCCATGAGGCTGTGCACCATGCACCCCCCGGTGCCCCGCACCTGGACGGTGGAACTGCGCCCCCAACGCGGCGGACCAGTGCTCTACTGCCCCCGCTGCTCACCCGGCGGCCAAGCCCTGCAGGCAACCGCGGCACGGCCCACAGCCCTGGCGCACCTGGCCCGGCACGCCCGCAGCGACGCCCTTCCTCCCCATCTGCGCACCTGCCAGTGCCACGAACGCGGCTGCCGCTGGCACCCCCGCCACCGCGGCTGCACCGGACCCATCCTGCTCGTCCTCACCCGCGAACAGGGCGGTCGCATCTGGCGCCTGGCCGACATCTGCGCCTCATGCGCCGCCGCCACCCCCCACGCAGCCGTCGTCCCTGACACCGCTCTCGCTGCCCAGTCGACGCAGCATCTGCCAGAAGACGAACCAGGCCAGGGCCGGAGGCGCGCCAGGCGGCAACGTGGCCCGTCCGAGCAGGTCCGCGTCCAGGACATGCTCAGCTACCTCGCATCCGCACTCCCCACCGGCACCAGCCCCGAAGCCCGGCTGCTGGCCGTGCAGTGTGCGTTGCGCGCCGACCACCGCGGGCAGGTACGTCTCCCCGCCGGACTCCTGCGCAGCATGCGCCTGGCCCACGACCCCACGCCCTGGCATGAGTTGGAACGCCACCGCTGGTTCCACCTTGGGTCGCAGCAGAGCACCGGCTGCGCGCACGACCAAACCTTCACCGCCCAGCTGGTCGACGCCCTCAGCCGGGCGCCCGGCCGACCTGACCGTCTCCGGGCCGCCGACTGGGCACTACGCGTCACCTCCGCAGCACCGCTGAGAATGCTGCCCGCCAGTGCACGGCTGACCGCACTGGCCCTCGGGGCACACCGCTCCCCCGCCCACGCACGCACCGGCGTTGAAACCGACCGACTCAGCCGCGCATGCGGCACCACACCCGCAGACCTCAGCCCACTGCTCGATCAGCTCGTCACGGCCGGGACGATCAAAGCGTGGGCCTGTGACCCGCACACCGAAGAGCTCCACTGGACCCCCTCGCGCCCCGCGGTACGCCCTGCCGAATGAGGCCGGCTCACCGCAATGCTGGCGTGGCCACTCCCGGATGCCCGGGAAACAGCTCCCTTGTTGCCGGGATCACCGCCCGCCGAAAGTGCCCGTACTGGAGGTGAGCCATGAACAAGCTCGCGGGAAACCAAGAGGCACGCCCGATCCCGAACACGACTCCCCTGCTGGCGAAGCTGGCGCAGAAACGAACCGCCTGGAGCCTGTGGATCGCCACGGCCGTCATGGCGGCAATGGCTGTGGCTTTCGCGATTCCCAGCCGGTCGATGCCCCACCCGGAGTGGCACCCATGGGCACTCACCCTGGTGGAGCCCGTCATGCTCATTGCCTACGCCTTTCCAGGTTTCGTGGTGGCCAGGCGCCGACCACAGAGCCCTATCGGATGGCTGCTGTTGTTCTCCGGGTTCGGGGCAGTCCTCGACTCCCTGGGGGAGGCTTACGGGCTCTACGCGATTCCCCGAGGCATGCCGGGGGGTGTCTTGGGCGCGTGGGTGGCGAACTGGGCCTTCGCGTTCTACCTCTTCCCGGTCTATTTCCTGCTGCTGCTCTTCCCTGATGGGCGATTGCCGTCTGCACGCTGGCGGACACCTGCTGGCATCGTCGCCGCCTGCGGGGTGGTGGTAATGCTGTTCGCGGCCTTCGTGCCGGGCCCGATTGACCGTGACTACTTCCCGACGGTGCCCAATCCGGTCGGCACATCAGTGCTGTCGTTCGCCGCCCGGAATGAAGGCGTGTTCTCGTTCCTGCTTGTCGCGTGTCCGTTTCTACTAGCGGGCGCCTCCCTACTCCGGCGGTTTGGCGCCAGTGGTGGGGTGGCGCGCCAGCAGATCAAGTGGATGGCGTTCGCGGTGCTGGTGGACGTGGTCATGGTGGCCCTCGTCGTGACCTGGAACCAAGGTGTGGTGGGATCGATCGCGGTCGATTTGGCCAGTGTGGCGCTGAGTGCGGCCATCGCGGTCGCGATCGTGCGCCACAATCTGTTCGATATCGACCGGATCTTGAGCCGGTCCCTGCTCTATGCAGGGCTGACGGGTTGTGTGGCGGGGCTCTACATCGGGTCCGTGAGCCTCTTCGGGCTTGTGCTGCAACACTCGGCCTCCGGGGTTGCCGCGCTGCTGGCGACCGGTGTGGTCGCCGTTGCGCTGCAGCCGCTGCGTGACGTGCTGCAGCGTCTGGTCAGCCGGCTCGTGTACGGACTGCGGGACGACCCGTATGCGGCACTAGCCAGACTCGGCCGCCGCCTGGAAGCAACCACCGATCCGAAGCAGGTACTGCCGCAGGCCGCGGCGACGGTGGCGCAGGCGCTGGGCCTGCCGTATGTGGTGATTGAACTGGATGAGGCGACGGCGCCGGGCGACGTTAGGGCACCGGCAGCCGTGTACGGCGTCGAAGCTCCCGTCGCGCTGCAACTCGCCCTGGTGCATCAGGGCGAGGAGGTCGGCACGCTGATGGTGGGGGCGCGATCGGTCGAGGAACGCTTCTCGGCTGCGGATCTACGGCTGCTGCGGGACGTGGCCCGGCACATCGCGCAAGCTGCGGCGGGGGTTCGGCTGTCACTGGCGCTGCTGCGCTCCCAGGAGCACGCCGTCGCAGTACGGGCGGAAGAGCGCCGACGCCTGGCCCGCGACCTCCACGACGGCGTCGGGCCGGTCCTCACCGGCGCAACCTGGACCCTTCAGGCCGCCACCGCCAAGGTGCGGACCAATCCCGACGCCACGTACGACCTGCTGAACACCGCGCTGGTCCACATCCGGCAAGGGGCTGAAGATCTGCGCCGGCTCTCTATGGGGCTGCGCTCACCCGTTGACCAGCTGGGGTTGCGGGAAGCCGTCCTCGCCTACACCGACCGGATGTCTCTGGCTGTCCATGTAGAGCTGCCGGAGGAGATTCCCCGGCTTCCCGCGGCAGTTGAGGAAGCTGCGTACTGGATCCTCGTGGAGGCGGTGGCGAACGTACTGCGGCACGCGGACGCCGCCAACTGCTGGGTACGCCTTGAGTTGGACGACGACACGGTGACGATGACCGTCACTGATGACGGGCAAGGCCTGCCCACGCAGGTGCGCCCCGGCGTCGGGATGGGGTCCATGCGCGAGCGCGCCGCTGAAATCGGAGGCGAGTGCGAGATCAGCGCCGGAGACCGCGGCGGCACTGAGGTTGCGGCGCGCCTGCCGGTCAGCCTGCCCGGCGCAGAAAACCCCAACTACGAGGAGAAAGGCAGGACCGACTGATGGAACAGATTCAACCGGATCGTGCTTGCCGGCGACGACTTCGCGCGGCACGGACAGCAGGTGGATGGATTCGGTTCAGGAGCTCCCACCCGTCGGCAAGCTGAACTGCCCCTGAGCCGGTGACGGGCACGGTGATGCTGACTCACCCAAATCCCGGATACCCGGGATCCGGCTCCCTTGTTGCCGGGATCACCGCACATCGAAGTTGACCGTACTGGAGGTGAGTCATGAACGAGTTCACAGGAAGACAAACGGCACTCACGGCCCCGCACACGACGCGACTGATACGGCTGGCGCAAGCACGAACCGCCTGGATCCTGTGGGGCGCCACGGTGGGCGTGGCGGCTCCGGCAGCGGTCTTCGCGGTCCTGTCTCGAGCTACGCCACGCCCCGATTGGAATCCCTGGTGGCTGATGGTAATCGAGCCGGTGACCAGTGTGCTGCTCGCCGTGCCAGGACTCGTGGTGGCGACGCGTCGGCCACGCAACCCCGCTGGCTGGCTGCTGCTGGTCGCGGGATTGGGATCGGCCACCGAGTATCTGACCCATGCGTACGCGCTCTATGCGATCCCCCGAGATCTGCTAGGGGGTGCCCTGGCGTTGTGGGCGACCAACTGGTCCTTCGTCGCCTTCGATTTCTCAATCTGCTTTCTGTTCCTGTTGTTTCCGGACGGCCGGCTTCCTTCCGCGCGCTGGCGGATCCCTGCCAGATGCGTCGGCGGGTGCGGGATCCTGGTCCTGCCGGTCGGCGCCTTCATGCCTGGTCCGATGGGCGCGGGCTATTTCCCTTCGATGACCAACCCGGTAGGTATCCCGGCGCTGACCTTCACCGTGACGTACGTGGGTGCCGTGTCGGTACTGCTCATCCTGTGCCCGTTCTTGCTCTCGGCTGCCTCGCTGCTATTCCGCTTCCGTAGCTCCCCTCAGGTCACGCGGCAGCAGCTGAAGTGGGTCGCCTGGGCCGTGATGATGGCTGTCCTCCTGGTCATGGTGCACGTTGCGCTGCTGGATGCCGCAGCTGAAACGATCGCGATCGTCCTAGTCCCCGTGGTGCTGAGTGCGGCCATCGCGGTTGCGATCGTGCGCCACAACCTGTTCGACATCGATCGCATCCTGAGCAACTCCCTGCTGTATG
Organism: Streptomyces sp. NBC_01142; assembly: GCF_026341125.1. Classification (NCBI taxonomy): domain Bacteria; kingdom Bacillati; phylum Actinomycetota; class Actinomycetes; order Kitasatosporales; family Streptomycetaceae; genus Streptomyces; species Streptomyces sp. NBC_01142. Next base: position 32,624 of record NZ_JAPEOR010000007.1, on the reverse strand, counting down.
CGGGGCTGACAGGCTGCGTCGTCGGTCTCTACATCGGACTCGTGAGTCTGTTCGGGTTTCTTCTGCAGCGTTCCGCTTCCGGTGTGGTCCCGCTGTTGGCGACCGGTGTTGTAGCCGTCGCATTGCAGCCGCTGCGCACCGTGCTGCATCGTCTGGTCAGCCGGCTCGTGTACGGATTGCGGGACGATCCCTATGCGGCGCTGGCCGGGCTCGGCCGCCGATTGGAGGCGACCATCGATCCGAAGCAGGTACTGCCGCAAGCGGCAGCGACAGTGGCCAAGGCGCTGCGCCTGCCCTATGTGCAGATTGAACTGAATGAGGCGACGGGGCCGGACGCCGCCAAGGCACCAGTAGCCGCGTACGGCATCGAAGCTCCCGTCGCGCTGCGGCTCGCACTGGTACACCAGGGCGAGGAAATCGGCACGTTGCTGGTGGCGGCGCGGTCGGTCGAGGAACGTTTCTCGGCCGCGGACCTGCGGCTGCTGCGGGATGTGGCCCGGCATATCGCACAAGCCGCGGCGGGGGTGCAGCTATCTCTGGCCTTGTTGCGCTCGCAGGAGCGCGCTGTCGCCGTGCGGGCCGAAGAGCGCCGCCGCCTTGCCCGGGATCTACACGACGGCGTCGGCCCGGTCCTCACCGGCGCCACCTGGACCCTTCAGGCAGCCTCCACGATGCTGCGGACCAACCCCGACGCCACACACGACCTGCTGGCCACCGCACTCGTCCACATTCGCCAAGGCGCCCAGGATTTACGACGTATCTCTATGGGCCTGCGCTCGCCGGTGGACCAACTCGGACTGCGCGAGGCTGTCCTGGCCTACACCGACCGCGTATCCCTGACCCTCCATACAGAGCTGCCACAGGAGATTCCCCGGCTCGCCGCGGCAGTTGAAGAGGCCGCGTACTGGATTCTCGTAGAGGCGGTGGCGAATGTGCTGCGACATGCAGAAGCCGCCAACTGCTGGGTATGCCTTCATCTGAGTGCTGACGCGCTCCTGATGACAATCGCGGACGATGGGCACGGCCTCCCCTCACGAATGCGTCCTGGTGTGGGGGTGGGATCCATGCGGGAGCGCGCCGCGGAAATCGGTGGCAGCTGCGAGATCCGGGCGAGGAGGAATGGCGGCACCGAAGTCGTCGCACGCCTGCCACGCGACCTGCCTGGCGCGCAGGACGCCGAGCTCGCAACGAAGGGCAGGTCCGTGTGATGGAACAGGTCATCCGAGTCGTGATCGCCGACGACCACCCCTTCGCCCGCTACGGCCTGCGGGTGTTACTGGACTCAGATCCCGACATCACCGTCGTCGCCGAGGCATGCGACGGCCGTGAAGCAGTGAGCCGCGTCCTTGAGTTCCACCCCGATGTCGTCGTAATGGACGTGCGGATGCCCAACGGCGATGGTCTGTGGGCCACCCAGGAGATCCAGCGCACCCGACCGGGAACGAAAGTCCTGGTGCACTCGGAACACGAAGCAGACCCCAACGTGATGGCTGCCATGCGCGCCGGCGCCTCCGGCTTCCTCCTCAAAGGAGGAGAAGACGTCACACAGCTCACCCGCGCCGTCCGCGACGTAGCGGCCGGCGCATGGATCTTCCACCTCTCCGACACCACCCGCATGCGCCCCTGGTTCGACCAACTGCGCACCGCCCGGCGGGACGGCGCCTTCCCCCAACTCACCACACGGGAAAGGGAAATCCTCAACACCATCGCCATCCCCAAGCAGACCACCCGCACCGCAGCCACCCGCCTCGGCATCAGCCACAAGCGGGTCGAGAACGCCCTGACCGAGATCAAGTCGAAGCTCGGAGCAGCCGACCGCGCGGACCTCATCGCTCTGGCACGCGCGGCAGGCCTCGGCACACAGCCTTGAGCCGGCACTCCCGCTGGTTCGGTAAGGCGCTCCCGTGACTGCGGGAATCCTCCGACTGCACGCTGGTTTCAACGGATCCCGCAACTGAGGGGTCCGCGGCGGAAGGGGAGGGACAGATGCACCAGGAGCAGCCGCAGTCCCGTATCAGGACCGGCACACCGCGCAGGCCCCGGCACTGGGGCAGGACAACACGACTATGGACACCCGTGATCAGCACCGTCATCACCACAGCAGCCGCGATCTACCAAGCCTGGCACGGCCAACCGCCCGGCTAACCCACACCGGACAACTCACCACGACACTCCAAGCAAGGCCCCACCTGGACACCCCTGCACGGGCCCCGGTGGGGCCTTCGCTTATACACGAGCCCGACAGAACCAGACCTGGCAGGAACCTGCCTGGACGCCAGTACAGCAGAAATCCGCCAGACCACGGGGCTTCGACCGCGACGCCTACCCGGTCAACCCCACCCCGCTCAGTGACCCAGGGTCGGGACTGTAAACGAACGGCTCTGTCGCATTTTCGGTGGTGACGAAGCGTGCATCTAGGCGAGCAGGATGCGGTGGCGGAGGAGTTCGCAGCTTGCCCGGCCGGACATCTGTCGCTTGATCAGTTTCGCTTTGTGTTGACGCCTTCGGTACCGCCGTTGTGGAAGGGGTGGGGCCGCTACGAAACTCGGGACATGGGAATCAGTAGTCAAGTTCGATGTAGTCGATGTCGGTGAAGGCGACTTGGAGGTCGTGGGCGCGGCGGCCGCGGTCTTTGAAGTAGATCTCCTGCAGGCCTTCAGCGGCGATGTCCCGAAGCTGCTGTTCGGTGGCGCCGGTGGCCTGGGCGTCGAACAGTCGGGCGGCGTAAGCCGGGGGCAGGGCCTGGGTGATCAGGCGGATGCGGGCGTCGTCGGTGGTGCCGGGGGCGGCGGTGTAGCCGAAGCGTGCGCGGGTCTCGATGATGATGCCGCCGGTGGTGGCGGCCTGTTTTTTTGCCTTGTCCCGTACGCGGGGCTGCCAGCGGCTACGCACCTCGGCGGCCAGGCGGGCGGCGAGCTCGGGGCGGGGGTGTTTGATCTGGCCTTTGAGGTAGCGCTCGACGGTGCGCTGGGAGATGCCGAGGAGGTCGGCGACCGCGCGGGTGCCCTTTTCGCTTTTGACGAGGTAGCGCATCTGGGCCGGTGCGGTCTTGGGGATGGGCCGGGTGAAGTGGCTGGTCGCGGCTTTGTCGAGGCTGTCGCCGAGGACGCCCATCGGTGTTCTCCTATTCTCCGTCGACGGCGGCGTCGGTGCCCTTGATGTGGCGGGCGATGTTGACGGCGGTGTCCGGGGATTCGAGGAGGGATTCGGCCCAGAGCAGGTCCTGGGTTCCTTCGTGCTTGACCATGCCGGGGCTCACGCCGAGGCGGAAGCCGCCGGGCAGCGCCTTGCCGTCCTCGGTGCGCGGGAGGAAGTCCAGCGGGCTGGGGCCGTTCGAGACGTAGACGGCGCAGTCGGATAGGACCGCGACCGGATACAGGCCCACGGCGGCGAGTTTGAGCATTTTGCGGTGCATGTTGATGCGGGCGGCGGCGATGACGGCGGCGCGGATGTCGGGGCGCCAGGTCGGCCGGTTGAGGGCGGGCCACGGCTCACCGGGTCGCCAGCCGCTGCCGCGGGGGCGTTCGCGGAGTTTGCCGATGCCGCCCTTGACCGTGGCTTTGATCGCGGACAGTACGGCGGCCTGGCCGGGGTCGGTGTTCTTGTGGCCGGTCATCGCGGTGAGGAAGTCGGCTTCGTCCATGCCGGGGGTGACGCCGCACTGTTCCATGGTGGCCAGGTAGGCGTCGCGGAGCCGGGTGTACCAGGCGTCCAGGTAGGGGCCGGTTTCGCGCCGCACGTAGGCCTCGATAGGCGTGATGTGGTAGCCGAGTTCGGCGGCGTAGGCGACGGTCGGTGTCGCATACCAGGCCGGGCCTTCGGGCCGGATGCCAGTCGGGGTGAAGGGGTTCGGCAGCCTGGGATCGAAGTCGATGTGGGAGAGGTCGACGAGCCAGGAGCCGGGCAGCGCCTTGTCGAACACCGGCTGCTTGACGTGTTCGGCGGGTCCGAGGCCGACGGTCAGCCGGTTCGCCGCGGCGGCGAAGGCCATGTTGACGTCGATACCGACCACGAACCGCTTCGCGCACTCCTCGTCGGTGAGCGGCCGGAACCAGTCGCAGGCCTCTTCATCCAAAACCTGGTCCGGGGTGCGCTGATGATGAACCGGGTAGAGGCCAGCGAGGACCGGGTGGCCGTCCGGGGCCTCCGGCGGTGCCGGATCCACGGGGACGGTGAGAGCACCGGGGTTCGGAGCGGACACCCACGTGCCGGACTCCTCCTCCTTAACCGCGCGAGTCGGCGGCCGGAGCGCTGTCATCAGCTCCAGGCCGGTGACGGCACTCGAGCCGAGCGGGGTGATGACCCGGGTCGCGTAGTCGACCAGAACCGAGGCGAGTTCGGCAGACGGCAGTCGTGTCGCGCTCCCCCAGGCCCGTTCGTCGAGCGCGTCCCACGGCAGAACGGCGAGCTGCACACACTGACGCTGCCCCGACTGCGCCGGCCGGTAGACCCGCGCCCACGGGCCGAAACCGCGCTTCGTCAGCTTCCACCCCGCCTTCGCAATCCGCTGCACCACCGTATGGTCCTCGGGCAGCCGCAGGCTCCGCCGATCCTCCAACACCACCGGAAGCCCCAGCCGTTCGGCAGCCGAGGCGCTAAGGACGATCAGCGGGTCGGCGTCCTTGCCGTTGCGGTGCAGCCGCGGCGCACCCAACTTGGCTTCGCGCAGGACCCATTCCACGAGTGCCGGGATGTCCGTCGCCGGGCATTCCAGCACCAGGCCCCCTGCGCAGTAGGCGCTCCCGTCACCGTCCAGCACCGCGAGCGGACCGTGCGCAAACCGCGGATCAACAGCGGCAACAGCTGGGTTCGCGGCGTTCTTCTTCGCAGCCGGACGACGTGATGAGCGCGAGGCCGCGGGGATCGGCGGCTCTTCCGGGCGCCGCGCGGGCGTCGGGGCCACTGGCACGGCCGGCCGTGGTCCGGTCGCAGGCTCGGAAGCCACGGCCACAGGCTCGGCCTGCGGGGGACGAGCCGCTGGATTGGCCGGGGCTGGCGCTGGCGCTGGCACGGTGGGCGGAGGCACAGGATGACAGGCGGACAAGCCCTCAAGGAGGCGGATGTAGGCAGCTCGCTTCGGCGGCCGCGGCTCGGTCCGCCCCGACTCCCAAGCAGTCACCGTCTCCCGCCGCACCACGAGCGCCCGGGCCACCTGATCCTGACTCAAACCCGCCGCTTCCCGCAGCCGCTTACGCTCCCCCGGCTCCGGCAACGGGTCCTGCGCCGCCTGCTCGAGCAGGGCATCAACCGAAGCAAACAACTCATCCTGCTCGTTGGGCACAGGAACCACCTCCGATACCCAACCCTACCCCAAGCGCACATCGAAACACACTTCAAACACACGCCGCTAAGGGTCTGAGTTGTGCCTGTGCGGGGAGCCGAGCAGCAACGGGCATTCCCCTCAGCCGTGCCTGAGTGCACGGGGGTTGGGGCCCAAGAGCCGGTGGAAGACCGCTGGCATGAACGCATGGGGGACTCTGCTCGCAACGGTGCTCGGTGCTGCCATCGCCCTTCTGGGGCAGCACTTAACCAAACGCAGTGAAGCGCGCACGAGGACGACCGAAATGTTGCTGAACGCATGTGCTCACGTGGTCGCCTCAAGCAGTGACCTGCAACCGGATCTGGGAGGAGCACGCGCTGCATCTTGAGGGCCGGGTCGTCGAACGGGACCTGGCAGGGCACCGCCTGGCATCCGCACGCGTGGAGATTCTCTCCGTCGACGCCGGGCTCGTTGCGGCGTTGCGTGAGGTCAATGAGGCGGGCAAGGCCCTGGGGGCCTATTGGCGGCGCGGAAACACCGAGGAGGCCGAATACCAGGCCCGCCGCGACCGGTACCGCGCAGCCATGCACGCCTTCACCGAGGAGAGCGGCCGCACGATCCGCAGCCTCTCCGTTCATTCTTGACAGACCTGCCGCTCGCCGTTCATCCGCATCACACAGGGACTGTCAGTGGGTGCTGTTACCGTCCGCCGTCGTGGACTCCAGGGCTGCGGACGGGGCGGGCTGGGATGCGAGCGGAGACCGAGCGGCGACAACATCCGCTGTGGCTGCAGTTGATGGTGCTGAGCGAACCAGGGGCGGTGCGTCTTCTGCGGGACAGCACCCGCCTACGCGCTCGACCACGAGCAGGCGGTATGCGCAGACGGGCCCGATGCCTGGTGGAACCTCGTCCCTACCCGCCGGGACTGCAACCTCTGGAAGAACGGACGCACAGCGAAGATCTGGGTGCGGGACATGAAGCTGGTGCACCAGCGGCCTGAAGTCTTCTCCGGGCGCGCCATGCCCGCGGAGGTGTACCTGGGCATCGAGAGCCGTGTGGGGCAGACGCAGCGGGAGATACGCGGCTTTGCCCGGCGAGAGTGGTTTCGCCCATCACTACGAGAACGAGTGTCGGCGTACACATCAACGTGCTCAGCCGCGTACGGATGTACGTGCTCAACTCCTGGCCAGGCTGATCAGGAGAATCTGATGGGAGGTTGCGCTCTCAGTGACGGTCTCTGGTCGCCCGGTGAAGGGTCGAGTGGATGAGGATGGAGACCAGGGCAGCCAGGTCTGCCGCGCCAGCGGCGTCGTCCGCGTAACGGGTGCTCTGCAAGGGGCCGGCCTGATCTAGCCGAACTCCCTCCAGCTCTAGGACATAGGCGAGGGTGAGCATGGCAAGGCGGGCGTTGCCATCCGGGAAGGGGTGAAAGAAGGCCACGTCCAGGTAGGCCCTGGCCGCACGGGAGGCCAGGGGGACTCTTGGGTCAGCGCTCTCGCGCAGACAGTGCTCAAAGTCCTGCTGGGTGTGCGGCGTAAGTGCGTAGCGTTCCCGGCCACCCTTGGCGAAAGCATCGCCTTGCCGGAACGACACCTCAGGCATGCCAAGGACAAGCCGCTGCCATTCAGCCAGAAGCACGCAGGTGAGGGGGCGCTTACGAGAAGCGTCTGCGCGCGACTGAGCCAGCGCCGCGAGCAATTGGTCCCCTCGAGCCGGATTCGAGTAGCGGCCCCCCGCATCGCACCAGATGCCGAGGCCGTCCACGGCCGCCTCGACCGGGGCCGGCGTCTCACCGACCGCGGAAGCCCAGTCGATCTGGTTCCTGACATGGCACCAGGCAGCCAAGGCGTCAGCGGTCACGGTAAGGCTGCTCACCGGTCAGGCCGACGGCAAGATCCTCTCCCACGGCGTCGACCAAGGTCCGCGACGGTGCCGTCCAGCTCTTGAACCGTCCACCAATCGCGGCGTCGACCGCGTCCTTCGCGGTCTCCGGCCCCATGCCCGTGGAAGAGAGAAACCACGTCAGCACCGTGCGGCAGAGCCCGTACCAGCCGCATTCGGCACCCGTGCGGTCCACGACCACCGTCACCAGTCGGGTAGCCGCCCGTTCCAGGTGCCAGCTGTGGTCCTCGGCATCCGCCCCGGCGGGCGGCGCCAACTGCGCGAACCGCTCGGCCAGTTCCTCCAGCCAGTCGCGCCACTCCAGCAGCGACGCGACCACCTTGGCGGCCGTCGCTGCGGACTCGCCCACGGAATGGGAGGTGCAGCACCAGCTGGTGACGACGCCACCACCACCGCCCTCGCCGACCGCCCAATGCCATCCGCAGGCCCATCGGCCGTATCGGGCTGCCAGAAGCGCCGTGACCTCGGTGGTGAAGCTATGTCTCTCTTCCCACCCGGCGCCGGAAGGAGGAACCATCGAGGCGATCACTGTGGCAACCTGACGGCCCTCCTCATCGTCCCAGTCGAAGGCAATGAGGTCGGGATCGACGACGGACCACGGCAACCAGGCCGGAGCGAGCTCGTAATTGACGGTCGTGACGTTCCTCCAGAATCGGGCAGGGCAGGACAACTGAGCGATCGTGCCAAAGGCTCGCAGCTTTGTCACACAATTTTCCGGCGCCACCGATCTACGCTCTTGGCGCACAGTGTGACGCTGCCGGGCCATCTGCTCCGCGCGATGCGGCGACAACCAGGCCGGGCACGTTCACCTGCACGGGGCCGAGCACTTTTAGGTGTACGCCGACAACGAGGTGAGGCCGCGCAACAGGGCCGCCTTGTTGGCGTGGGTCGACTCCTGCCAGCGGGAGTTGCGGCGATACCTGCACCCTCCGGGGGAGAGCCCGGCAGTGGACGAGCATCCGCAGGACGTGTGCACCAGGCGCATCTGCTGCGGCTACCGCCACCCGGATGGAGGCGTCACGCTGGTGTTCCTCAGTCCTGAGGAACACCGCCGCCTCAGTCCGCGGCGTTATGAGGAGGGGATGCACCCGGGAGATCTCCTGGGCGCGCGCCCTGGTCCGCGCTACCTGACAGCCCAGGCGGCAAGGCAGGCCTGACCCCTGCCGTCCGTCAGCGCCCTGATCCCAGGACCACATGTCCGGTCGGGTCTGCATGGCGGAGGCCTATCGCCCCAGTCTCTTGGCCGGAGCAGGACGATGGGCCTCCCTCAGACGCGGAAGGACTCTGCACCCGTCTGCGCCCGGGACCGGCTTTCCGCCTGCCCCGTCGAACTGTTCAACGATCCCGCCACGGGAAGCGTTTAGCCGGATGTATGTGAGCTTCTCCACGTATCCGGGGATCTGGACGCCGGGTGTGACCGGCCGCACACTCCAAAGAGACAGCATCAGCGGGGCTTTTTGCCGCAGTCCTTGGCCGGAGCACGGTGAAAGGCCCTCTCAGACCCAGGAGTTCACCGCCATGCGTCATGCCCTGCGTTCCCTACTCCCCTGCCGCCCGCCTTCCCACGGCAGGTTGCGCCCCGACCGCCCTTCGATGTCGCCCGCCCCGGTCCGTGTGGTGATCGTCGTCGTCCTGACGCTGACCGCCGCGGGCACGGTTGCCGCCGCCCCGGCGCTCGCGGGCGTCCTGGCCGCCCTGGCCCAGGCGGGCGCAGCCCTCTGGATGGCGCTGCAGTCACCAGCCGTCCCCGTGCCCACGCGCTCCTGATGTCGCAGTCGCACCCGCCGGTGCCCCGCCCCTCGGGCGGGGTGCCGGACTACGGACAACTCGCAGATGTCCGCCAGTGGGTGGAGCGTGCACAAGCCGGGGACAGCGACGCCTTCGGCCTGCTCTACGGCATCTACTGCGACACGGTCTACCGCTACGTCTACTACCGCGTCGGCGGGAAAGCCACGGCCGAAGACCTCACCAGCGACACCTTCGTTCGAGCATTGGCACGCCTTGACTCGTTCACCTGGCAGGGCCGGGACTTCGCAGCGTGGCTGGTGACCATTGCCCGCAACCTGGTCACCGACCATTTCAAGTCGGGCCGCTTCCATCTCGAGGTGACCACTGGCGAAATGCTCGACGCCAACGAGGTCGAACGCAGCCCTGAGGAAATCGTCATCGAAAGCTTCGGCAACAGCGCAATGCTCGAAGCGCTCAACCGGCTGCCTGACCGCATGCGTCAAACGGCCTGGCTGTGGGCGCTCGGCACGCCCACAGCCGTCATCGCCCGTCGGCTGTCCATCACGCCAAGCACTGTCCGCGTCCACCTCCACCAGGCACGGCAACGCCTCGCCGCGAACCCCGCCCTCCGGGGTCTGACAAGGCAGACGGCCCCGCCACAGAGGGATGCATAGGGAAGGCTCAGCACGGGAGAAGAGCAGCCGCCGACGGGCAGATTCTCCGTCGAAGGCGGCTGCGGCTCCGGTCGGTGCCGCAGCAGGCAGCTCGCGGACAGGCCCGTGCTTCAGGGGGTGCACCATCGACACGTGCTTAAGCTGCCGCGGCGCGGCGACCTGATGCCCGCCGCGGGGGTTTATCAGACAGGCGCAGGAGTTGGTGGAGCGGGTGCCGTGCTCGGCCCAGATACGTAGCCGGTCCCGGTCGACCCAGTGGATCCCGTGCCGCTCGCCCCAGATCTTCGCGTCGCGGGTGAAGGTCCCGTTCGTCACCCCGAATGCAATGTCGGCACGATGGACGGGGCCTGCCGTTCCTTTGACCTGATACATGACGTGGGAGCCGACCTTGCCGCCGACGGGCCCTGCACCCGGAACTGCCACACCCGGGCCCGTACGCTATTCACCTTCGTGTTCCTCTCCGCGTTTCCGGCACGCCGCGCAGTGCACCCATCGGCTGGCGCTCGGCTCCCCTTTGGTGTGCAACTCCCCCGTGCAGCCGGGGCATTCACATGATTCCGGTGACATAGTTGGCAGCGGTCGCGTCCGCCGCCCGTGGTTGGGGGGACGCACGCCGGGGGGAAGTGGCCGACATGTCGCTCCGGCAGAGAGCAGACCGTTGAGGAGCTGCGCCTCGGTGCCGGACGACGGTGGTGCTGGAACGGACCACGCCGGGGGCATTTAGCAGCAGGTCAGTGCGGCGATACACGCCAGCAAAGACCGCGGCCTGGCGGTTGCCCCTTGTGCTGCGAACACGCAAGCCGGTCGCCCAGGTGAAGGCGCCGCCGAGCCCGTGACCTTCCCGCTCAGGCTGCCCAGGGGTGGTTCGGCCCCCGATCGGCCCGTTGGCGCCGACCCCTCCTCGCAGCGGGGCCGATCTCCGTAGATTCACGCACGTCATTGATCAGGGGGCCGGGGGCTCGGGGGCGGGTTGGCGGACGGTGGATCGGTCAGGTCCATCGCATGTCGAGGGTTTGCAGAGCGTCCAGTTGTTCGCGGGTGAGCTGGGCAGGGGCGTGGCGCCGTTCTCTGATCCAGCGGCCCAGGTCGAGGGGGTAGCCGTCGACGGTGCACGAGTAGTTGCGGGGGACGTTGAGGTGCTGGTGATAGCGCCAGAAGGTGCGGGCGGCGCGGAGGCCGCGGGCGAAGGCCCAGGCGGATGCGCCTCGAGGCCGGCGCAGTAGGAGGGCGAGGGGGTGGTCGAAGGGGAGGGCGCCGAGCAGGTTGTGCTGGGTTTCGGTGAGGGTGCCCAGACGGTCGATCTGGTCGTCGAGCCAGCGAGTGAGGGGGCTATCGTCGCTGTCGGGGCTGAGGTCGGGAAAGGTGAGGTCGCCGCGTCGGGCGGCCTTGAGCGCCTTCGCGTAGGTGCGTTTCCACTCTTCTTTCCATCTGGCGGCCCACCAGGGGTAAATGTCGTTGAGGGCCCGGTGGTAGCAGTACGGGAGAGCGCGTTGGTGGGCTTCTCGGCGCCGGTCGGCGACCCACCGGCCCAGGGGAATGCCTGCGTGGTGTTCGTTGGTGCGGGGCGCGAGGTGGCCGTGCTGGGCGGTGTAGTCGCGGGCGATGTCGAGTTTGTATTCGATGCTGCGGGGCGGGTGCTGCCAGCTCATGCCGAGGGCGGTCAGGCGTTTGATGCGGTCGGGCAGGAGCATGCGGTTGGCGCGTAGGGAGCGCTGCTGGCCGATCCACCAGCCCAGGTAAAAGCGGTCGGAGGTCATGTGTCGGCTGGCGACGTCGAGGTTGCCGTGTTCGGTGTGGTAGTGCTGGGCCTGTCCGAAGCCCATCTCCCAGACCTGGTTGGGGGCATCGACGTGGTTGAGGCCCAGGACGGCGAGGATCTCATCGACGCGGATGGGGTGCGCTGCGAGTTCGGGCTCGGTGGGATCGCCGTCCCCGTTGAGGTATTCAACGCGCTGGAAGACGTGCTCGTCATAGACGCTGAGTTCGATGAGGACCTGATAGATCAGGTGAAATCGGGTGCGCCGGGTGGCGTGCCCGATGTCCTCTCCCGGTGCGGTGTAGACGGGGATGATGATGGTGGAGATCTTGCCGTCGCCGGGGGTCTGGCGGAGGGTGCGGCCGACGGACTGGACGATGTCGATGGTGCTGGTCTTGGGGTGGGCAAACAGCAGGGAGTCGATGGCGGGGATGTCGATACCTTCGGCGCAGCAGCGGCAGTTGGTCAGGACTGCCCGGCGCGGCTGGGTGTCGGCGGGGTGGGTGGAGAGCGGGGCGGTGCGAAAGGCGGCGTAGTTCTGGTAGCGGACGAAGGAGTTCTGTCTGGAGTTGACGGTGTTGATTTGGAGCCGCGACGGGTTATGGCCGGGCATGCGGGCGGCGGTCTGCGGCAGTGTTTCGGCACAGGCTTCGGCGGCAGCGATGCAGGGGTGGAAGGTGAGGGTGCGCCTGAGGTCATAGCGCTGCTGGGCCACCAGGAGAGCGATCTGGGCGGCGGCGGCCCGCAGTGCTTCGGCGCTGTAGCTGTTGACGCCGCCGCACAGGCTGCGGCGTAGCTCTTTGTCAGTGATCGTGATGACGGCAATGCGGTAGTCGGCAAGCAGGCCTTGCTGGATGGCCTCGGCCATGGAGAGGCGGTAGACGACAGGCCCGTACAAGCTCTGGTCATCCATGGAGGCGACTTCGACGTCGAGCCCCCCGTTCGCAACACTTCCGCGGTCGAACTTGCGGAACGTGGCGGTCATGTAGAGGCGGTGGCGGGCGGGCAGCGCATCGTTGTCGTGGACGACTCCCCAGGCTTTGTCGAGGCGGCCTGCGGTGTGGTGAGCCTCGTCGGCGACGACGACGTCCCAGTCCGGCAGGTGGTAATTGGCGTGTGCCTGGACGACTTTGTACAGCGACTGGTAGGTGCAGAACACGTTGAGAGGGCCGTCGATGTCTGCGGCGACCTCAGCGAGACTCTCGGGCGTGTTGAGCACCGTCATCGTCTTGGCCAGGGAACGGCTGAGGGCCTCATCAGGCGAGCAGATGCCCAGGTAGCGGCCGGGGCGTCCTTCCCTGTGCCAGAGGGCCGCGGTCTGTTCCAGCAGCGCCTGCGATGGGACCAGGACGAGAGCCCGGCCATGGGGCGCGGTCTCTTGTACGGCGTGGAGACCTACGTGGGTCTTGCCGGTTCCGGTGGCCATGGTGCTGGTGACGCGGGTGGTGCCTTCGGCGAAGCTGGTGACGATGGCGTCCACGGCCATGTCCTGGTGACCGCGCAGCGGTGTCTTGAGTCCGTTGAGTGTCAGGGTTGCCACGCGTTGTCCTCCCCCGGGTGTCATGGCAGTCCTCGCTCCGAGGGTGAGGAGGTTTTCGAGGTGCCGGGGCCGGGGCGGGGCAGGTTCACTCGAAGGTGTTGTCGGGTCTTGACGGCCTGTATGAAGCGGCACGAGTGTCCTGGTGGGGCGTGCTGTGGCGGGGAGGAAGTCCCATGGACTTGACGGGGTTGCTTGGGCCGAGCCGTCCGCTGCCGGTGCAGGTGCGGCCGGTGGGCGGGGAGTCGACCGGTTCGTTCGTGCGGCGGCTGGGGCGGGCCAACGGCCTGAACCTGGCCTCGTTCCTCGACCGTGTCGGGCAGGGTGAGGCGTCCCAGGATCCGGAGCAGGTGGAGAAGTATCCGCAGTACACCGAGATGAAGGTGAACGCGGAGGGCCGGACCTATCTGTCGGTGCTGTCGGGCCTGGATGTGGGGCTGCTGCAGTGGGCGTTGCCGTCACTGGCGGATGACCTGCTGCTGCCCGGTACGGGGCTGGCGGTGTGGCAGTGGCCGTGGGAAGCAGAGGGCGGGCATCTGGTCCCGTGGTGCGCGTTGTGCGGGTACCGGCGGCAGGTCAGTGAGCGGGTGTGGTTGATGTCGGCGGACAGCTGGCAGGTGTGCGGCCGGCATCTGCGGTGGACGGATGACTCGCGCAGCACCGATCCGGAGGCCGTGTCGCTGTCCTCACTACCAGCGTGCGTGGCAGTGCACCGGGACAGGCTGCGTCTGCAGGGCAAGTTCAAGTCGGCCGGCGAGGAGTTGTTCGCCGATGCCTGTCAGGTCATGTACCAGTGGTGGACGTATGCGCCCGACACGCTGGTGTGGGTGCAGCGTGCCTGGACGGCAGGGCTGGAGGCCCGTTCGGCGCGTGCTGTCCCGCTGGTCGTCTTCCCCGAGGCGGTCAAGTTGGCCTGGCTGATGCTGCGATTCGAGCAGGCGGGGCTGCGCACGCCCCGGGACAGGGGCAGGTGGCTGGTTCGGGTGCAGCGTCAAGCGGACGTGTGGGATGTCGACTTCGCCGCGGGCAAGAACGCGCTGTTGCAGTGGCTGGAGCGCCACAGCCGTCCTGCCGCGACGGGTGCGGAAGCCGCCACGGCAGGGCGGCGCCGGCTCGCGCTGGCAGAGCGGCACAACCGGATCGCGGCCCGTGCGGGCTCACTTCAGCAGCGCTCGTGCATGCCTGGCGCATGAGCCTTCAAGGGGGCCGCCCACGAAGAATCGTTCGATCGAGGGCGTGGCCGGCATAGGACTCTTCCCCGCCACCGTACGTGCAGACGATCGCGCAGGCAGCATTCGATCGGAGCAGTCCTGATGGCCGAGTTCAGTCGTCTCCTGCTCGACCCTGCCCGCTGCCCGCTGCCCGCTGAAACTTCCCGCCCAGTTGGCTGGCCGGCTGCTGGAGACATGCGCGCTGCGCCGCGTTGCGGGGTGGACGGCTCTTCTCCCCGTCCGCCGGGGCACACCTCTCGGCAGAAATCCGCTCAGGGAATACCGCAACTTCGTCGCGGATCTGTCAAGAGCATGCCCTCGAACGGAGGACGCTCGCTGCTTATCCGCTGTGCGCTGTCGGCCAGCAGTCACCCTGGGCTGAGCGGGGAGGGTGCCATGCATGACGTACGGGTGTGCTACCTGGATAAGCGTGAGCAGTTGGTGTCGGCGGCACCCGCTGCTCTGGTGGGGGTGGCGCTGGAGGAGCGGCGTCCGCCGAGCGAGCCGGTGGCCTTTCACGGTCGTCCCGGGAAGCTGTCCGACTGCTGGTGCGCCACGACCGGCGGGCATGTGGTGTGCGGTTCGCTGCGGCGCCGTCGGGTGGCGCTGGAGCTGGACTTCGATCCGGAGATCGCCTGGATCGGCGGGGAGCCGGTGGAGCTGCACTGGCAGGGCGCGCAGGGCAGACGGCGCTGGCGTCCGGATTTCGTGGTGCGCACGGTCACCGGGGCACGCCAACTCGTGCTGGTGGAGCCCGAGAAGGGCGGTCCGCAGTGGCGGGAGGATCTGGAGGTCGCACGTCAGGTCGCGGTGGCGGCCGGTTGGCAGGTGTCGGTGCGGCGGGTGCCGGAGGGGGTGCGCCTGGCCAATCTGGAGTGGGCGGCCGACTACCGCCAGGCGGTGCCGGTGGCGGCCGCGGAGCGGGAGGCGGTCGAGGAGGCCTTTCGCCGCGAACGCCCCATCGGTGAGGGGGCGCGGGACAGTGGCATGCCGTACGCCGCGGCGCTTGATCTGGTGTACCGGCTGGTGTGGCAGCGCCGTCTGGAGATCCGCTGGGACCAACCCCTGATGCCCAGTGCCACGGCCTGGCGTGCCGGTGGGGCGGCATGAGCGGGCCGGGCGCATTCTCACCAGGGCAGGTGCGCCTGGGCGACCGGGTGCCATGGCTGGGCAGGACCCACCAGGTGGTGGCGTTTCAGGGGTCGAACGTGGTGCTCCTGGCCGAGGACACGTCCACGCCGGTGGAGGTGCTGTACACGGCCATGGTCTCCGCGCCGGGCTTCGCCGTCGTGGATGGTGACAACTCCCCCGTTGCGTCGGCCCCGATGCCCGCCTTGGATGATCCGCCGTCCAAGGCCCAGCGCAAGCAGGCCAAGCGGTGGCATCGGCACATGAAGGAGCTCGACACCGGCCTGCTGCCGGGCAGCAGCCAGGCCCGGCCCGGATACGAGCCTGGAGAGACGACGCTGGCTGAGCGTTATGCCTGCAAGTCACGGGAGTTGGCGGCCGCGGGCATTGAGATCAGCGCCAAGACGCTGGAGTCGATGCGGCTGAAGTGGAAACGGGCGGGCGAGAATCCGCTGGTTCTGATCGAGCGGCGCCCCCGCGAGGTCGGGCATCGCACGGACCCCCGGGTCATCGAGATCATGCGGGAAGTGGTGATGGGCCACGGCCGCGGCTCAGGGGTGGACATCCAGACCATCTGGGAGGAGGTGCTGGATGTCGTCCAGGACCGCTTCAAGACGGAACTGGAGGATCCGCGGGAGGCGCAGCGGCTGCTGCTGAAGCGGGCCACGTTCTACCGGCGGATGGAGGACACCGGGCTCGCCGAGTATCTGTCCGCCCCCACGCGGCGGCGCGCGCAGCAGGCGAGCAAGCCGCCTCCCCCGTATCGGCCTTCCCACGCGCGGCGGCCGGGCGAGGTGGTGCAGATCGACACGTCGCCGCTGAAGGTGAAGGCGATCGGGGACGACGCCCAGGTGATCTCGGCCGAGCTGACCTCGGCGATCGATGTGGCGTCCCGGTCCAACTGCGCGGTGATGGTCGTCCCGGTGGTCACCGGGGAGGGTTCGCCGGGCAAGCGGATCGGGGGCCGGGCGACCAGGGCGTACGACCTGGTGCTGCTGCTGGCCCAGTGCTTCGCCCCGCTTGCCTGGCGTCCGCACTGGGATCCGCTGGCGCTGGCCGCCAACTCGGCGCTGCCGTTTGAGGATCTGCGGGACGCGGATGAGCGGTTCGCGCGCGCGGTGGCGGCGCGTCCGGTCATCCATCCCCGTACGGTGATCATCGACCAGGGCAGCCCCTACCTGAGTGAGCATTTCAAGTACGTGTGCGACATGCTCGACATCACCATCGAGTACGCGCGCAAGGACACCCCGACCGACAAGCCGCTCAAGGAGCGGTTCTTCCGCACCCTGGGCAGCCGGTTCAGCCAGCACGTGGTGGGCTGGACCGGCAAGGGTTTCGCTCACCGAGGGCTGGGGATCGACAAGGGGCCCCTGTATCCGATCAACACGCTGCAGGACCTGGCCGAGCAGTGGGTCGCCCTCGACTACCAGCAGCGACCGCACAAAGGGTTGCGCAGTCCGTTCACCCCGGGCCTGGTCTTGTCGCCGAACGAGATGTACGCGCAGTTGATGCCCATGACGGGCTACCGGCCGCGGCCGATCACCGCAGCCGAGGCACGCGAACTGCTGATCCCGGCCTGGGTGAAGATCAGCGACAAGGGCATCGAGATCGAGAACCGCACCTATCAGAGTTCGGACCGGCGAATGCGGCTGCTGATCGACCAGCGGTCCGGGATCAACGAGCACCGTGACCGGTTCAAAGCCCGCTACAACCCCTACCACCCCGAAGTGGCCTACCTCTTCGACCATCTGTACTCGCAGGAGTGGATTGACTTGGAGTTCATCTACCGAGGGCTGCTCGAGGACGGGTGGACGCAGGACCTATGGGAGCGGGCCACCGCGGCGGTCGTGGACAACGAAGGCCGCAAGGACGACCAGTTGGCCATCGTCAAGGCGATGCAGGCGCTGCGCCGTTCACTACGCCAGGGCCCCAGCAAGGCGCAGAGGAACGCCCCCAAGATCCCGTTCCAGGGACTGAAGGTGGACGCAGAGCCCGAGCCGGTGGTGGACCCGTACGCGGGAGTGTCCATCGACATTGAGGCGGTCACCGCCTACCCGACCCTGCCCATCGCCGGCCGGGAGACCCACCGGCCACCGGTACCAAACGACACAGACGCTTCGTGAGATTCAACCGCCCACCGACCGTGCCCGATGAGGGCACGGTGGCCCCACTCCGTCCCCAAGGAGGACACTGTGGCAACCTCCACCGCCGCACGCGCCGAGCGGGAACGACAGATCCTGGACCATGCACGGGCCGCACCGATGGCGCCACGCTGGATCTTCGCCCTGCAGGGCTGGAACGCCTACGTCCACGAGATGGTCGAGCGTCCCGACCTTGCGGACTCCGCCCCGCTCGGCACCCCGGTCACCTCCGACGACCCCCGCCTGCGCTACCACGGACATCTGCTACTGGTCCCCAATCCCGCCTTCGATGCAGCTCTGTTGAAGGCGCACCGGCTGCTGCTGGTCAACCGCAACCGGCGCGAGGGGCTGATGGACCGGGTGATCGACGGGCCCCCCGGCACCGGCAAGACCTTCCTACTGCGGGCCATCGGCCGGGAGTTCCAGACCAGTATCGAGGAAGTGCACGACGACCGGATCCCCGTCGTGCACATCATGGCCCCGCAGGATGCGGACAACATCGTGAACTGGGTATGGGCGATCGCCGAGTTCCTGGGACTGGCTCCGGCGCCGCTGACCGAGGACGAGGTGCGTCAGCCCAGGCGCCCGCCCGATCTCTCCCAGTCCGTGTGGCACATCCTGGAGCGGCGCTGGACCCAACTGCTGCTCGTAGACGGTATGCAGCGGGTGCACCCGGATCAACTCGTCCCGGTACTGCACTACTTCGACCACCTGCGCGAGGAGCTCGGCATCACGACCGTCTTCTGCGGCACCGGTGCCCGCGAGATCGTGCGGGCGGCCCGCGTGAAGGCGGACGGACTCAGCGAGGCGCACCAGGGCCTGAGCCTGCGGGCGCCGGTCATTACCGGCGAAGACGGCAAGAAGCACAAGGTGCTCCCTCAGGCGGATCCCAGCCGGCTACCGGTGACCTGGCTCGACCCCATCCCGCTGTGCGACGGCGACCAGGAGACCTGGCCCAGCGTCCTGCGCGGCTTCGAAGAGGCCCTCTGTCTGCATCAGCTCTCTCCCCATGCACTAGTTGGTGAAGCCAAGTACCTACACCTCCGCACCGGCGGCTATCTCAGATTGCTGTCCCAGCTCATCTGCCAAGCAGCCATCACGGCCATCGAAGACGGCATCGAAGACATCACCCTGGAGCTGCTGAAAGACATCGACGTCGGCGGCTGACCACGGGCATGCAGGAGGGTTCGCCCGCTGTTCCCCCGTACTACTGCTCGGCACAGTGACGGGCCATGCCGGCACCGTCCTCGACGTCTCCGACCAGCAGATCCGTTGTGCTCGTGTCGAGCCCGCTTCCCTTGGCGAAGATTTCTGTCCGGGCGCCGGAACTCGTCAGCCACTGGCAGGGGTGGCGGCATGCGGCCCCAGGCCTGCCAGGTCCATACAGAACTCCTCGCCGTCCCTGACCCAGTCCTCGCCGTCCCACCTGCTGTGCGCAGCCTGGGCAGACAGGTCGGCCAGGACATCTCCCGGTCGGCGACAACGACGTGGCAGTAGGGCACAGCGCGGCTCACCGCCCGTCGATGTCGTGCACCGTGTTGCGGTTCCATTTCCTGGCCGCGTTGCGGAACAGCTCCACCTTCACGTCGACGGCAATGCGCACCGACGGGATGCGGTCGGCGAAAGCGACCATGCGGTGTCGGGATGCCTTGGGGTGGGCTGGATCGGCTCCTGTGGCCCGCAGCAGATCCAGCCGGTACTCGGCGCACAGGTCGCGAAGGAGTTCGTGGTGTTCGTGGATGATTTCGCGGGCCTGGACGCGCACACGCAGCTCCGATCTGCTGATGGGGTCACCGGCCAGCAGATCGGCGAAGAAGGTTCCCAGTCGACTCTGCTCTGGCTGACCTTCTCGACTTCCTCGGGCCGGTAGCCGAGTTGCCGAAGCCGGGATGTCGGCGTCTTGCGGCCCCGCCAGCAGTTGGTACTCGGTGAACTGGGCGGCCCAGCGCAGGAAGTAGGTCATTCCTGGCATTGAGGCCGGATCGACGGGACCGGATGGCCCGCGCAGTTGCGGCTTCAGGCGCGTGCCGGCGTGCGCCCAGCCCCACCCGATGCCCAGCGGTTGGGGAGGTGTGGGCCGGAACGCTGGCCAGCCGAAGCTCAGATGCATGGCCTCCAAGAACTGATGACGCAGCAGGATCCTGCCGGAGCAAAGGGTTCGGCAGCGCGAGATCGACGCCATCGTGCGGGCGAGGTCTGCCCTCTGGCGGGGGTGAGTGATCCGGGCCGTCTCGTGGTAGTGGGTGACGGACAGGGGGAAGGCGACGCCAGCTTCGCTGGCCTGGCGCACCGCGGCGAGCACCTGCAGGTCGGACGGCTCGCGCGGTTGACCGATCGCCGCGGCCGCCAGACGCACCCACACCCATTGTCCAGGTAGACCTAGGGAACGGCCGTCTTCAGGCTGGCTGGTTGTGCGGCCTGTGCCATCGCGGTCCTGCCTGTCTGGATCGTTGCTGGTGTACGCGTCGGTGAGGCTGCGTTGCCTCTGTACGGGGTGATGGTGCCATCCCCCACTGACATGGGCCCGCGCTTTCCTGCCGGTGGCCTCAGCCAAGGCTGCCGTGCATGCTCACGGCCGCCGTAGGGGCTGCGGGCAGGTCGTCTGGGTGGTGACAGCTGCGCCTGGGGCCGGTTCGATTGTCAGTGGCCGCCGTTAGGGTCGATCTGTGATCAGGGAGTACTACCCGCGGGCGTGGCAGCATCTGGACAATGCGCGGCGGGCCAAGGTGGCGATGGCGCGGTTGTGGAACACGCTGCTCGAGGGCGAGCTCGTCGAGGAGGGCGTGGTCACGCATCCGGACGGGTCGGGGGTCATCACGGCCTGGCTGGCTTGGCCGCCGGGCGGGCAGGCGGAGCTGACCGAGCTGTTTGGCGGGTGTGTGCAGGAGCTGTGGGCGTGCCTGGATGCGCTGGTGACGGAGTCGGTTGAGGCATTCAGTGCGCTGCGGCGGCTGCGCAGGCCGGAGTGTCCCCGGTTCTTTCCGGTCGCTGATTCTCTCGAGGGGTTCCGGGAGTCGCTGGCCGAGTCGTGCATGGACGGCGCCCTGCGGTCGCACGTGGCGATGGTGGAGGACTGCCAGCCCTTTCAGGACAGCGATGGCGACGAGGTCATCGACCGGATCCGCCGGGGGCTGGGCCATCTGCTGGAATGGGAGGCGGCGCTGGATGCCGGGGCGGTGATGGGCGCGTGGGCGACCCCGGTCGAACCGCAGGTCCGTGCCGCAGCGCCCGCGGTGGTCGAGAGCGTTAGCGCGGTGGAGCCCGGCGCGCTCGGCGAACAGGAACATGTCCTGGCCCGCTACCGGCTGAGCTCCTACCAGAGCGGGTGTGCTGTGACCGCGCGGGCAGGCACGTATGTCGACCTGTGTTTCACGGAGGGGTTCGTCCCGGCCGATGACGAGGACACCTTCGTCCGGCGGCTGTCGCTGGTGATCGAGGCGGTCACCCGGTTCGCCGTCTCGTTTGCGTGGCTGTCCAGCCAGGTGCCGGGCAGCCGGCGCGTGCTGTCTGCCGGACACGCCGCCCCCGGGGATACCTGGATCGCAGCCACACGCTCGTCGAGGCACTGGTCCGCCGAGGAACTGGCCGCGCTGGCCTCCTCGGATATCGGCCTGGGACGAGTCGAGGACGCCGACACGCTCACGCTGATGGTAAGCACTCCGAGCGGGGTGTTCGAGCGGGTCGTCCCGCACGCGACGCCCTTGCGCAGCCACGATCGGCGGGGCACGGCCGCGGAGATGGCCGTGCAGGATGCGGCGGCCACCTGGGGCCTGCCGGATTTCGTGATGGCCCCGAGCGTGGAACGCAAGGGGCGAGGCGTGCGGGAGATCAGCGACGGTCTGCTGGTGGTCGGCGACCAGGGTGTCGTCGTGCAGATCAAGGCGCGCGAGGGCGAGCCAGCCTCAGCAGAGCGGGAGACGTCCTGGGTCCTGAAGCAAATCACTGCGGCGGGCAAGCAGATCCAGGGCACCGCCCGCCGACTGCGGGCAGAGAGCGTACACATGGTCAACGGACGGGGCCGCCGCGTCCGCGTCGACGGACCGGCCATCGACTGGGTCGGCGTCGCCATCATCGAACACCCTGATCCCCCACAGGAGTGGACTGTCGCGGAGCAGCACGGACACACGCCGGTGATCGCTCTGCTGCGACGCGACTGGGAGTTCTTGTTCAACCAGCTGCGCTCCACCCACGCCGTGGTCGGCTATCTGCACCGGGTCGGCACGTCGGCGCCCGTTCTGGGCGGCGAGCCGGAGCGTTACTACGAGCTGGCCGCCGCGGACGCCGAGGCAGTACCGGGAGCGGCGGACCCGTCCTGGACTCGGCGCGGCGGACAGCCGCACAGCGTGCCGCTGCTGCCCGCCGCCCCGGCCGGCAGTGACGACGACGAAGCCCACACCATGGTCCGCATCATGCTCGAGGACGCGGCCACCAGCCCACTGGACCCGGACGAGTGGGATATCCGGCAACGCGTCCTGGCCTGTCTCGACAGCCTGCCGGTCGGGTACCGCACAGATCTGGGCCGATTTCTGCTGGACGCGCTGGCCGCGGTCGCCGAGCCTGCGACAGGCACCACGGTATGGCGGATGCGCACCTTCATCGCCGGACCTGATCGGGATCAGCTTGGCTTCGCCGTCTGTTCCGCCCTGACCGAGCACACCCGCGCCGCGTTCTCCGCCTGGCTTCAGCTGCGCCATCACGAACGCGGCGAGCATGCGGCCCTCGCCCAGCTCACGTCGGTCGGTGTGCTGCTCACTCCCCGCGCCGACGGCTACCGGGAATGGGACACCACCATGAGCGCCATCAGCGGCGACCCGGAACTGACCGGAGAGGAACTACGCGCCTATCAGGATCTGTTCAACACGCCCAACGGCCCGGCAGGCACAGCCTCGAGGCCATCGCCCTGACAAGACGGCAAGACGGCAAGACGATCATGCCGTACGTTCCCCTTCCGGATGGCTTGCTCGGTACCGCCCGCGCATCGCATGCACCACAACAGTGCCGATTTCTCGGGGAGTTGTGACATCTGGCTGGTCACAGGGCTGTCGCTGCTTCCATGCCGTGCGCCGCGCACGGTGGTGCGTGAGAAGGCTCGCCGCCCCGGCCGCGGGGATGGGTAGAGCGCCGGCCAAGGTAGGCATTGGCTGGCGCCCGCCGCGGCGCAGCTTGTGGACGCCGCACGCGCTGCGGTCGCCTTCGGCCGTTCTGTGATCGGCCGGGCTGCCACTGTGGTCAGTGGTGTTCGTGCAGCCGGGTGAGGAACTGCCGGACGAGGGCGTCGACTTCGTGGTCGGCGTTGAATCCCTTGAGCAGGATGCGTTCGATGTGGGCGATTCCGCTGTTGCGCCAGGCTCTGTCGAGGGTGGCGTCCGCGGCGAAGTGTTCGTGGTGATGGGGTTCGTCGACCTCGATGACGCCCACCCGGCCGGAGGCGGTGACGAGGAAGTCCGGGGCGCAAGTGCTGCCGCTGCCGACCCGGGCCCTTGGCAGCGGGAAGATGGCGATGGTGGAATCCTGCGGCAGCTGTGCCTGTGCCCGCTTCAACGCCTCGTAGACGAGCATGTGCTCGCGGGAGTCGAAGGCGAAGCCGTCCCTGCTGAGGGTGGCGGCTGCCTCCTTGGCACGGGGCGAGGGGTACTGGCTGGGGGATGTTTTGTTGATCAGCTTCTCTTGGAGACTCTGCCGCCAGTCGTCACCGGTCTCGGGGAGGGCCGGTATGGCGCTGACGTTGTCGACCAGCAGGTCGTGACGTGCCGCCACGTGGACGAGCAGGGGCTGGATGGTGGCGAGGACCTCCTGGGTGAAGCGGGCAACGAGGTAGAGCGGCACGATGAGGGCGACGTCTTCGCCTTCCTCGGATCGGTCGCTGGGGACATGGTCGATGTCTTCCACGTCCGCCAGCAAGGCGGCGGCCTGGCTGTTTCCGTCCTCGTAGAGCAGGAACGCTGTCTGGGCCAGGACGAGATGCAAGATGGTCGTCAGGGTCTCGTCCGGCTCCGGTGACGTGTCGGCGGCCGGAACGGCACCGGGCGGATGCGCCTGCGTGGGACCTTCAGGGCTGGGAGGGTCGGGGGGAGACGGGGCCTTGCCTTGCACCAGCAGCTCTACGGCGGGCGGAGGATTGAGAAGCTCTGCGAGCACCTCATCGAGCACGCGGCGACAATCCGAGTTGATCAAGGTGTCGTATGCTCCTGGGCTGAACATGTTGAGCGTCAGCGTGGTGCCGTCGTAGAAGAGCACGCTCGCGTTCTGGCTCAGCAGGATCCAGGCGAACCGCATCCGCTCTTTGATGACTTGCAGAAGCTGCGGCCACAGCTCCTGCGTGTCTGCCGTCCGGTCCGCCATGGCATCCTCCCCGTGTGCTGCCCCACCAGCAGCGTAGGAAGAGACACTGGCCGCCAGAGGCGGATCGCTGCTGCCGTTACCCGTATGCATGACCTCCCCCGCACGGAGGGGCCTTGGACTTGCCGATCGAGAACTCGCCGCATCCGCACAACCTCGACCGGGTGGCCCGTCGGACCAACTCGTCCGCCCCCGGTTAGAGATGCGGCAGCTCGCGCCGTACTGAGCGGCCGTCGCTCAATCGGCGTGCTGTTGTAGAGAATCCTGCGCCCGACTGGGGGGCTCCGCGAGAGGATGCACTGGGGCGGTGGGCAGTACGCCGTGGGGCACCGTGGGCGCCTGGTTCCCGGTCCGGCCGAACCGCAGCATGGCTGTGGGGGTTGGATGGCAGTGGACGCTGTGGGAGCGGGATGAGCGGGGGGACATGGCAACGTGGTTTGAACGTATGGCAGCGATTCCTGGTGTGCGGTTCGCCGGGAGCCCTGGTGTCGTCCGCGAAGCGCTCGCAGCGGCACGTGTCCGTCCAGAGGTGTCGTACGGCTCGCTGATGTGGCCGTCTGCTGAGGGCAGTACGTCGGCAACGCCGGCCAGCCGGCATGTGCCGGTGGAGGCGAGCCGAGCGGACCTGGTCACCCGGGTCTGGGAGGCGCTTGAACTTCCCGGTGAAGCGATGGACTACCACTTCGTCCTCCAAGGCGCGGTGGACCGCTTGTGGAGCGGCAGACGCTCCTACCCAGACGGGCTTGAGGTGCTTGAGGTGTTCGCGCTGCTGGACTTGGAGTTGATGGAGGCTGCCCCGCAGGCGGTCTCCTTTGACACCGGCCCCGTCCCGACCTCGTTCGTGCACGTGACGTCCGTTCCCCGGCTGGTGATGCTGCTGGAACGCGAAGGCGCCTTCACCGACGCCCTCGAAGTGGCGCGACGGCTGGCCCGTTTCGACCAGGGTGAGGATGCGGTGGCCCGTCTCTCGGAGAAGATTGGCGCGCTAGCGGCCGAGGCGACGACTGGTGGGGCGGCATGAGTGCCGGGCTGGAGCAGCTGATCCCCTCGGCGTCCTACCTGGAAGAGGCCTTCCTGCGCTGGGTGCTCACTCCAGCCGCGCAGCGGGGCATCGTGGCGCATGTGCACAGCCAGCATCCGGTGACGGTCAACGAGCGCACCTACCGGCTGGACTATCTGATCGCAGGCGAGTCGCTGCACCTGGCCGTGGAGTTGGACGGCTTCACCTTCCACAGCGACCGTGCCGCCTTCACCTACGACCGGCTGCGGCAGAACGACCTGGCGGCAACGGGGCTGACGGTGCTGCGGTTTTCCTACGACGCGGTGCGCCTGGACACCGCACGCTGCGTCGCCCAGTTGCAGGCGATGCTGCGCCAGGATGCCGTGCTCTCGCCCCTGGTCATCGCCGCGCCACACGTCGAGATCCCGGCGATGGTGGGCGATCCCCTGCGGGCGGCCGATCCGCCTCGGGGTGCCCAATCGCCGACCGATGAGGCCTACTTCGCCGGTGTGCGCGCTCGGGTTGTCCGGGAGCCGTTGCGGGCCTGCCAGGACGAGGCCTTGGCCGCGCTGGCCAACTACTACGCCTCCGGCGGCCAGCATGCGGCCACGGTGATGGCGGTCGGGGCCGGCAAGACCGCACTGGGGGTGGCGGCCGCGTTGTCGTTCACCAGGCGGCGGGCGCTGGTGGTGACGCCGGGTTCGGTCATCCGCGGCACCTTCGCCAAGGCCCTCGATCCCGGAATTCCCGGCAACGTCCTGTACGGGCTGGCGGGCGGCCCCCTGCTGCCGGGTGCCCAGCCGCCGGCCACACTGGTGCTGGACGCGGACGACGAGCAGATCAGCCAGGTGAGTCGGCAGCGGCTGCTGGCTACGGACGTGCTGGTCACCAACTTCCACGCGCTGGGCACCGGCGACAAGGACGGGGACCTGCTGGCCAAGCTGGAGCCGGGCGATGTCGACTTCATCGTCGTTGATGAGGCACACATCGCGGCCAGCGCCTCCTACCAGCGGCTGTTCGCCCACTTCCGGGATGCACGCACGCTGTTGATGTCGGCGTGCTTCCAGCGCCTGGACGGCAAGCCGATCGACGCCGATGTCGTCTACCGCTACCGGCTGGTCGACTCCATCGCGGACGGCTCGGCGAAGAACCTGCGCGTGCACCGGTTCGCCCCGGACGCGGCGACGACGGTGTACGAGGCGGTGTGGCCCGACGGACGACGCGAGCAGATCACCGGCCGCGATGCGCTGCTGGCCGCGTTGGGCAACGAGCGGAGGATAGCCCGCATCACCGCGCAGTCCGACGCCTCGATCCGGCAGGTGATGATGGTGACGCGGGCCTGTCTGGACGCCCAGGCCAAGCTGCTGGCCCCGGTCAAACCCCGGGCGCTGTTCGCGGCGTTGGGTGAGGCCCACGCCCGCCAGGTCGCCCGGATCGCCGAAGAGCACGGCATTCCCTGCGCCACGCTGCACCACAGCATGTCGCCTTCGTCGATCAAAGCCACCCGGCGGCGCTTCGAGTCGGACTCGGGTGATCTGCAGGGCATCGTGCAACTGCGGATGCTTGGCCAGGGCTACGACTTCCCGCCCATCACCGTCGTCGTGCCGGTGCGCCCCTACGGCAGCTTCGGCGAGTTCTACCAATTCATCGGTCGCGGCGTGCGGGTGTTGCGCCACCCCGGTCTGGCAGCCGATCAGCAGTACCTGGACGTGGTCTGCCATGCCGAACTCGGCCTCGAGGACCATCTGGAGGCCATGTGCGCGGACAACGACATGGATCCCGCGCTGCTGCTCGACGTCCCCCTGATCGACACCAGCACGCTGGAGGCGAACTTCACGGACGGTCACGACCTCGGTGAAGGGGACTCTGACAGTGCGCTCCCGGGCGGAGTTGACGCGTTCGTGCTGTACGAGCAGGGGCGTGTCGAGCAGCGGGTCGTGCATGACCTGGACCGGGTGGAGGCCCGGCGGGCGGAGCGGGAGATGCAGCTGATGGCCCAGCGCTACGCCGTCTACGCACAAAACACCGCGACTCCGATGCCGTTTGAGCAGTTCGTCGACTACATGCGGAGGCTGACCGGTGGCCAGTGACCAGCCGCGCTGGTGGCACCCTGTTATCGATGCGTCCCCCGAAGGGGCGCTTGCTCTGGAGGCAGCTGCCGGGCAGCAGCAAAGGTTCGCTCAGCTCGACACGCTCGCCGCCCGGTTGCTGTCTGCAGCGCTCCACGGCCAACCCACGGTCTCGGTGGTCCGCGGCATCGGGCCGCAGGCCGCGGACAGCGTCGAGGTGGTGGGGCTCAGCTCCCAGGAAAAGGCGTGGTGTGCTGAGACATTCGGAGTCCAGGAGCAGCAGCGGCGCGGGGCCTGGTATCTGCCGCAGAAGCTGTCGCTGAATGCCGGGGCGGTGAACCTGCCGCATCTGGTGCGCCAACGCCCGGCCCATGCCCTGACGTTGGCCGCGGACAGCTCAGCTGGCGTGAGCCTGGTGGCCGGGGCGGCCGATGCGGTGTTGCTGTGGGCCGTGCTGGTCCCGCTGTTCGAGACACTGATCGAGCCGATCCGGGTGCGGGCGGCGGGCCCGGCGAAGACAATCGACGACCAGCGGCGGCTGTGGTCCGGCATCGAGGAACGCTACCGTCTGCTGGGCATCGCCGACGATGCGCTGGAGGCCTTCCGCTTCGGCGGCGGCTGGCACCGGTTGGACCGGCCCGGACAGCAGCACGCCCGCCTGCGCCTGCTGGACGCCCTGACCGCCGTCGATCCGCTGCAGTTGGTCACCCGTCATCGCACTCTGCAGCTGCAGGCCCTGATGACCGGCTTCGCGAAGAAGACCAAGACCGGCACCGCCCTGGCGCGCCGGGTTCTGACGCGCGCCCTGCAGCCGGTCGTCTCCGGCTACTTCGCCGGCGACTGGCTGGCCGTACTGGACTACCTTCAGGCGCCGCCGCACCCGGACGAAGAGGTCATCACCGCGCTGCCCGAGCCGCGGCTGTATGTGGGGATGTCCGCCCAGGCGGCCGGCATGGCGGCAGAGGCGGGCATTCCGGAGGACGAGATCCACGCGATGCTCGCGGCCTTCCTCGGCGGCCCGACCTCCCTCTCCCCCGTCGAGGAACGCGTGGCGGCCCTGCGCGAGTGGTGGACAACCTTCGACCAGACACACGCCGCCCAACGACCCGGCATGCGGCCGCTGTGGGGACTCGTTGATGACAACATCATGTTCTTTGGGCCGGACGAGCACGGCTTCACTCAGCAGCTGTACCGGCAGGTGCTGCCTGCTTCCGTCAACGAGCAGGTGGACCGGCTGTGGCAGTCGGTGACCTTGCAGCGGCACGCTAAGAGCATCGTCAGCAATCCCCGCCCCCACCAGCTGATGGCCGAAGCTCTCGGCCCGGCCCTGGAGTTCTGGCACGGCGTCGCGCTCACCGCCTGGTTCGTGTGCGAAGGCCCCTACTCCCGCGCGCCCCTGTCCGGTGTGGCCGACTACTACAGCCGCACCCTCACCGCGCTGACTGCCGCCGACTGTCCGGTGTCCCAGGACTTGTTCGAGGAACTGCGTATCGCTGAGCAGCACCTGGGCCCCGAAGAGATGATCGTCAAGGAGCGCACAGAGCTCCCGGTGGACACAGCCATCGGCTCCTTCACCATGACGTCAACCCTCAGCAGCGGCAGCCGCCGCGAAGGCTTCGAACGGGTCCGCGACATCATCACTCGCCATCGTCGTGCCTGGGCCGAGCAGTACCTCGACACCTACCTGCAGCAGCGCTGGCGCACCGCCGTAGAAGGTGTCGCCCAGGCGCACCACCGGTTCGTGGCCGCGAAGGGCCGTCCGCCAACCCTGATCCACTTCGCCCAGTTCGCCACCGCCGCAGCCAATCAGTGGACCGGCGGCGACCTCGGCGCTCTCTACACCGCGATCGGGGAACCCGCACCCGCCCAGCAACTGCGCCCGGCCCGTCTACTGCCGAGTGACGGCTATGACGTCGCCCAGCGCGTCTACGCCGCGCTCGGCGGCACCGCCGTCGACAACGACCTCCGCATGAACCAGCCCGAAGAAGCCCGACGGCAGTGGCAACTCAGCCGCCTTGCCGTCGAGAGCCTGCGATACCTGCAGCTCCACGAAGCGCTCGGACAGCCCCCGACGGCCAAACAGTTCGGCTCTTCACGCCTGGCCTGGCCGTGGCCCGGAGAAGAAGCTGAGGGCTGGCCGCTCTTCCAGCGCACCCTCGCCGCTCTGACCAACACCAGTCCACCCGCAGGTGAGCCCGCCGCAGGGACGGCCGAGGCCGCCCCCGGCCCGCTGGACAACACCAAGCACGTGCTGGCCAAGGGGGCCAAGGCCCCGCTCCGCACCGAATCGGTAGCGGTGCGCCTCATCGCCACCGGCGTGCCGGTCGATGTCTCTGCTGTCCTCCTCACCAGCCACGGCAAGGTACGCAGCGACCACGACCTCGTCTTCTACAACCGCCCGCACCACGACGGAGTCCGCACCAGCGGCGACACGGTCACCGCAGATCTGCCTCACCTTCCCGACGACGTCCACACCGTGGCCGTCATCGCCAGCATCGACCTCGAGGCCCAGCCCACCGCTTCCTTCGACCAGCACACCACGTGGCACGTCGAGGTCTCCCAACCCACTGGTGGAGAACTCGCCTTCACGCCTGCCCCGTTCGTCTCGGGCGAGACCGTCACCATCGCCATGGAGATCTACCGGCATGGTTCGAGTTGGAAAGTACGTGCTGTCGGCCAGGGCTACGACACCGGGCTCGCCGGCCTGGCCGCGGACTACGGCATCAACGTCGAACCCTGACGGCAATGTCAGTGCCTGTCGCTAGGGTCAATCCTGTGATCAGTGACCAAGAGAGCCAAACGCACCGACCGGCAAGGAGGCACGGCGGAAGGCAGTCCGTCGCTCGTCTCCGGCACGGGAGTGCGATCGTGACCGAAAGCCACATCGTGCGATGGGTAGTGCTGGAACTGCTGTGATCGCAGGAACCGTCCTTCATCCCGTGCCCACTGGTTGCCGGGGTTCGGGAGCTGCAAGAGGTGGCGCACCGTAAGAGAGGGATGGACATGTCGCATGGGCGGAAGGTCATGGTGACGGTTGCTGCTGTGGCCGTGATCGTCTCAACTCCCGCTTTCTGGCTGCTTGATGGGCCGGATGCCGGGCAGTTGGTGGGGGCTTCGGTCCAGGGCGCCACAGGGGTGTGCGCCTTGTTGTGGACCTGGATCCAGCCAGCCGCACGGGCACGGGACACCGTCACACGGACGGGACGGGCTGAAGCGTACGGCGGAGGAGAGGCCCACACCGGCATTCGCCGTCGCCATGGAGGCAGCGGAGCGGGGAGTGTGGAGCAGAGCGGGGACGCGATCGCCCGCGGGCAGGGAAGCAGGGCCGGCACCGGCATCGACTACACCGGCTAAGGCTGCCATGGCGGCGGGGTGGATGGTGAGAGGGGCCGATGAAACGGTTCCGGGTGAGGCGCCCGACCCGTGCCCAGGATGGCACCGAGCAAACGGCGCCGCCCGTCAGTGTCAGCGAGAGCGGTGATGCCGTCGCCACGGATGGCGGCGATGCGCTGAGCGGCTACAGTGGCCCCGGCCCCCAGGCGGATGGCGGGGCCGTGCAGGTGGAACGGTCAGGCGATGCGATCGCCTCGGCCGCCCATGCGGTGGCCATCAGCGGCCATGTAAGCCAAGTGCTGGTCTCCGCTCCCCCACCGCGCCAGCCGTTGCACTGGCCCGTCCGGTTGGGCTCGGTACCTGTGCTTGCGTCTGCGTTCCAGGACCGGTCTGCGGTGCGCGATCGGATCGATCAGGCCAGGGCCGGCCATACCACGGTGGTGCTGGCCCAGGTCCTGTCCGGCGGCGGAGGCGTGGGCAAGACCCAACTCGCTGCCGCCTATGCCCACCAGGCCCTGGAGGACGGCATCGACCTGGTGGTGTGGGTCGACGCCAGTGACATCGAGCAGGTCATCGCACGTTACGCGCACGCCGCACACATCGTGGAAGCGGCGGCAGAACACCTTCTGGGCAAGAGTGCTGAGTCCGACGCCGGACTGTTCCTTCAGTGGCTGGCGACCACCCGACGCCCATGGCTGCTCATCCTTGACGACCTCACCGATCCAGAAGCCATGCAGAAGTGGTGGCCGCCGTCCTCCGCTTTCGGTTGCGGCCGCGTCGTGGCGACAACCCGCCGCCACGACGCGGTGCTGTCCGGCGGCGGCCGAGCCGTGGTGAACATCGACACCTACAGCGCGGACGAGGCCGGGGCCTATCTGCACGAGCGGCTCGACTCGGCACATGCCGCCCATCTCATGGACTCTCAAGCCGGGGAACTGGCCGCGGCACTGGGCTACCTGCCACTTGTTCTGTCGCATGCGGCCGCCTACATGGTCAACGAAGACGTCCCGTGTGCGGAGTATCTGCACCGCTTCAACGACAGCACGGCACGCCTGGACGACCTGCTACCGCGCGCGGCAGACACCGAGGGCTACGGGCGGCAGGTCGCCGCGGCCCTCCTGCTCTCCTTGGATGTCGCGCAAGCGAGCGAGCCCGTCGGCCTGGCTGTTCCAGTCATGCGTCTAGCCGCCGTTCTGGACCCGGCCGGACACCCCCGTTCCTTGTGGGCCAGCGACGCCGTCGCCCGCTACGTCAACACCCAACGCACCGCACTTCCCAACGGGGTTGCTGCCGCCGTTGATCCCGACCAGGTGCGGGCAGCCCTGCGACTTCTGCACCGCTACGGCCTGCTCTCCGATCACGCTCAGGCCGGTTCCCGCGCGGTGCGGCTGCACGCCCTGACCGCACGAGCCGTACGCGAGTGCACTCCCGATGCCACGGTGCCAGCGGTCGTGAAAACCGCCGTCGACTCATTGAGGGAACTGTGCGACGAGGTCCCCTGGTTCGACCGTGAGACGACAGCCGTGCTGCGCACCAACATCGACAGCGTCGATGCATGCGCCGGAGACCTGCTGTGGAAGGGCGAAGGCCACTACCTCCTGCGCTGGACTCTGCGCAGTCTGATCAGTGTCGGCCTCGCCACCGCAGCTGTCCCCTACGGGCAGCGGCTGACCGGCATCAGCGAACAACTGTTGGGCCGCACTCACCCCATGACCCTCATCACTCGACGCGATCTCGCATGGGCCTCCTTCCTCGCCCGCCATCACAAGGACGCCTTCACACTCCTACAGGAGGACTTCCCCCACCAGGACGCGCGGCTGGCCCGTGAACGACAGGGACCCTCTCTAGCTGCCAATGGGCGTGTCCATGCCGTCGCACTGCTGGAGGACACCGCTGCTGTCCGCACGCGCCTGTTGGGTCCTGAGGACCCCGCAACCTTGGAATGCCAAGTCGACCTCGCCGTCCTGTACTGGTCGCGAGGCGACAGGTCGAGGGCCACTGCTCTGCTGGAGCAATCCCTCATCGGCTGCCAGATAACCCTCGGTGCCCACCATCCGTACACCGCCTCGGTAAACGACCGGCTGTCCCTCTGGCGAGAGCAGCACAAGCGGCGCTGGTGGAGCCGCACGCGCTGCCGGCCCCATCCGATCCGACCAGCGAGGACTGGCGACTCAGTGACGTGACAGGCCCCGGCGAGCAGGACCAGATCGTCGAGGTCCAGACCCCAGCGCTCGTCGATGTGCGGTCGCTGTAAGGCACAAGTCCCCCACTCCGGGCACAACTAGGCCCCGAAGCCTGGCCCACGGCTGCTTCGGCAACCGCGCATCCCCATAGAGGTTCTCAAGGCTGTCAGGGAATCTCAGATAGATCGAGGGACCGCACCTCAGACCCTGCAAAACCCCAGGCCACACGTACACGCTCCGTTAGATACGCAGCTCATCAGGCGTCATCTAAGAAGCAAGATCAATCTCATATCCAGACAGGGACCAGAGCCGAGAGAACAGCAGAGGATCTCACGCGCCTCTGACAAGACGAGAACCCACACC